>CAMPIA010000120.1 GCA_946886175.1 uncultured Altererythrobacter sp. | reverse complement strand
ACGGCTGGGGCGCGCGGTCGTCCGACGTCGAGAAGCCCGACCGCATGGTGTTCGATCTCGACCCCGACGAAGGGCTCGACTTCGGGGATGTGAAGCAGGCGGCAAAGGATATTCGCGACAAGCTCGCCGACATCGGGCTCACGAGCTTCGCAATGCTCTCGGGCGGCAAGGGTGTGCACGTGATCGTGCCGCTCACCCCCGGGCATTCGTGGGACGAGCACAAGGATTTTTCCAGGCGCTTCGCCGAGGCGCTCTCCATGGCCGAGCCCGATCGTTTCGTCGCGACGATGAGCAAGGCCAAGCGCAAGGGGAAGATCTTCATCGACTGGCTGCGCAACCAGCGCGGCAGCACCGCGGTGGTGCCTTATTCGGCCCGCGCGCGCGAAGGCGCGCCGGTGGCGATGCCGATCGCCTGGGGCGAGTTGAAGGGCTTCGACGACGCACATCCCTTCTCGATCGCCGACGCGAAGACGCTGCACAGCCGCGCCAAATCGAAATCGCTCGCCGGCTGGGGCTTTGCCGAACAGCGCTTGCCCGACCTCTAGGCCGCGCATAAGCTGCGCCCCGTGATCGACCGCAAACTCGCCGCCTGGCAGCACGCCGGGCTGATCGACGCGCAGGCGGCCGCGGCGATCCGTGCCTACGAAGAGGAGCACGCGCGCCCGCTCGCGCTGTGGGCGGTCGTCGGGATCGGTGCGCTGGCGATCGGGCTGGGGCTGATATCGGTGGTCGCGGCGAACTGGCACGCGATACCCGGCCTGTTGCGGCTCACGGTGCACTTCGCCCTGATCGGGGCGCTTGCAGGCCTGTTGTGGCAGCGCGGCGAAGCGTTGATAGTCGACCGCTCTTGGGCGCACGAAGCGCTCCTGTTCGTCCTCGCGATACTCGGCCTCACCTTCTTCGGCCATCTCGGGCAAGTCTATCAGACCAGCGCGCCTCTGTGGCAGCCGATGGCGCTATGGCTCGCGCTGTTCGGCCCCGTCCTGCTGCTGCGCGGCAACAGCTGGTTGACCGCGCTGCTGCTCGCCGGGGTGCTCGTTTTCACTTGCTGGGACTTCGCCAATCCCACCCGCCCGCTGTTCGGGTTCGAAGCGGGCGAACGCTCCCGGTTGGTCATGGGGCTGGCCAGCGCTCTCCCGGTCTTGCTGGTCCCGCTCGGGTCATGGCGACTGGAACTCAGCGCCCGGCCCGCGTTCTGGCGCCGACTCGAACAGCTGGCGTTTCTCTACGTTCTGTTCTGCGCGTCGCTGCTGGTCGTGGCGAGCGGGATCGGAGAGTTCGACGGCGCCGGGGACGGCCGGTTCCTCTCGTTCGGAACGCAGGCCGCACAGGCCGGTGTGGGGTTCGTGGCGGCCGCCCTGACTTTCGCTGCGCGGCGCGGCCCCTCCGAAGTGGGGACCGCCATCGTGCTCGCCAGCGCCGCGATCGCCCTGCTTCTGGCGCACGCGGTCGACGGCAGCGGGCTTGCTGCGGCGCTGCTGTTCATGGCGCTGTGGGTCGCGATCGGCCTTGCCTCCGTCCACGGCGGCTGGCGCGACGTGTTCCAGCTTGCGGTGGGCGCCGTCGCGGTGCGGCTGGTGATCCTCAGTTTCGAGCTCGCGAGCGACCTGCTCACCAGCGGCTTCGGGCTGATCGTCGCGGGGCTGCTGATCCTCGGCGTCGCGTGGGCCGCGGTGCATGTCTCGCGCCGTCTGGCGCCCCCGGGCGAAGCCGCCGCGTGATGCGCCGTCTCGCGCTCCCCCTCGCGCTTGCGCTGCCGCTGGCCGGACTTGGCGTGGCCTGGGCCGGTGCGCATGTCGCGGCGCAGCGCGGCACCGAATGGAATGTCCCGATCGCCGGCTACGACCCGCGCGACCTGCTGCGCGGACACTACGTGATCTACACCTACGAATGGCCGGGGCTGGAAGGTCAGGCGAACGATCTGCGCCGCGCGCAGACGCTGTGCCTGGAAGGGTCGGCGCCCGACCTCGTCCGCGCCCACCTGCCGGCCGACGAACCGTGCGAACATGTCATACGCGCGCGCGGCGGCTGGAACGATCCCGAGGGCGGGCTGGGGAGCGGCCGGCTCTACGTGTCGCAAGATCGCGCCGCGACGCTCCAGCGCCAACTCGCCGACCCCGGCTTGCAAGGCATGGTCCGCATCCGCCTGCGCGAGGACGGGCACCCGACCCCGCTCGACATAACCTTCCGCTCGCGCCCCGGCCGTAGCCCTAGCACAAGCGCGCCCGCGCGACCGATCCTCGTCGAGCCTGCCGCCCGCTAGGGCGCCTATTGTGTTGAGGTTGCGCGCCGATAGACCTAGGGAGCGGCGCGCCGGCGGCTTCAAGTGTCGGACCGGCTTCAAGGGATCACGACCGTGCGCTCAAACCTCGGGTTAGACGGCCGCGCCGGATGGATTTTCGAGGCGTAGCGCGATGACGGCGGCGGACCCCTCCGGAGGCGACCCGCGCTCCGGACGCGGCAGTTCGGCGAGCCTGTCGCGGCTGCTGATCGGCGGCGGTTTGTGGTCGCTCCTCGGCCGGTTCGGCCAGAGCTTCGTCATGCTGGGCGGCACCGTCGTTCTGGCGCGCGTGCTGACCCCCGGCGATTTCGGCGTGATCGCGATCTCCACCTCGCTGACCGTGCTGATGCTGGTGATCGCCGAAGGCTTCATCGATTTCCCGATCCTGCGCTCCAATGCGCTGGACGAGAACCGGCTGCGATCGCTGCTGTGGTCGTGCTTCGCGATCATGGCGGCGATTTCGGCGGCCGTGATGGTGGCCGCGCCCGCGGTGGAGGCATTGTTCGGCTTTGCCGGCCTCGGGGCCGTGCTGCGTGTATCGTGCGTGATCTTCTTCTGCCAGGCGGTGATGGTGACGGGGCGCGCGGTGCTCCGCCGCCAGCACCGCTTCCGCGATGCCGGCATGTTCGTGATCGCGGGCGCGACGATCTACGTCGCGGTCGCGATCGCGCTTGCGTTCGCGGGGTGGGGCTACTGGAGCCTCGTCGCTGGCCAGATCGCGCTCCACTTCACCATGGCGGTGCAGTTCGCGGTCGCCGCGCGGCTGTCGCTGCGCTGGCCGCGCCGGTTCGACCTTACGGGGCTCGCGGCGACCGGCGGCTACGGGCTGGCGTCGCGCGTGTTCGCGTGGTTCTGGTCGGCTATCGACACGATCGCGGTGGGCCTTGCCACCTCGGCCGCGGCGACCGGCCTCTACAGCCGCGCCTACAACCTGAGCACCCAGGCGAAGGAGCCTTTCGCCGCGCTCGATCATCCGATCCGGCAGGCGCTGGTCGCGAAACGCGAACGGGACGGCAGCATCGCGGCGGCCGCCTGCGGCATCTTGCGCCTCGTGACCATCGGCACGGGGCTCGTCGCTGCTTTCGTGATCGTGTTCCGCGACCTCATCGTGGCGGTTCTTCTCGGGCAACAGTGGGCCGGTGCGGCCGTTCCCCTGGCGATCCTGGTCGCCGGGCTGCCCGCGCGCATCGCGCTCAATTTCCTCGACAGCACGGTCATCGTCGCCGGCGCCATGGGGCATATGGTGCGCCGACACGCGCTGATGAGCGCGGTGATCGGCGTGGGAGTCTTCTGGGCGGCGCCTCGCGGGATCGAAACGGTCGCGCTGGTCGTCTGCGTTGCGCTCTACATCGCGGTGCTCGTCCCGGTCGCACGCGAAGGCGGCGGCGGTGCGCCATCGCGTTGGCGCATCGTGGCCGCGATGCTCCCCGGCCTCGCCATCGCCTGCGCGCTCGTCGCCACGGGGGAGACGTTGCGCCGCGTCTGGGCGCCGGATGGAATGGCTTTTGCCGCCGCGATGCTTGTGATATTCGGCCTCGTGGCCCTCCTGGTTGCCTTCTGCACCCCCGAAAAATGGACCTTCCCCGCCTGGAACGAGCGAAAGACAGCGCTGTTGGCCAGGCTGGCCGGGCGCCCCCGCTGACAACGATCGAACGGAACCACGTGAAGAATTTCATCGCCAAGAAGCTCATGAACGCCGGACACAAACTGTCCGACAACCACAACGATGTGTCGTGGCTCATTCCCGATGCGAACGAGCAGGAGCGGCGGATCATCGCCGCCGCCTCGCCCTACACCTCGAGCACCCCGGCCGCGCAATGGGCCTTCATCCAGGCGATCAAGCACGTCGAGCGCGAAGGCGTCGCCGGGGACATCGCCGAATGCGGCGTGTGGAAGGGCGGCAACCTGATCATCGCCGCGATGATGCGCGAGCATCTTGGCTTTGCGCGCGATATCTGGGGCTACGACACGTTCGCCGGAATGACCGAGCCGGGCGAGTTCGACGTCAAACCCGGGTTCGCGGTCAACGCGCGAGAGAAATTCGCCCGTCTCGCCCGGGGCGGGGTGGTCGACTGGTGCTATGTGCCGATCGAGGATGTCGAGGCGGCGATCCGCGCGAACTGCGGTGCTGCGAAGCTGCGGCTGGTCAAGGGCAGGGTCGAAGACACCCTGCGCGATCCGGCCAATGTGCCCGAGCGGATCAGCGTCTTGCGGCTCGACACCGATTTCTACGAAAGCACCAGGCTCGAACTCGAGCTGCTCTATCCGCGGCTACCGTCGGGCGGGGTCGTCATCGTCGACGACTACGGCGTGTGGCAGGGGTCCAAAAAGGCCGTCGACGAGTATTTCGGCGCCGAGTTGCCGTGGCTGCACTACGTCAACCGCGGCGTCCGCCTGTTCGTGAAACCCTGACGGAAGCCCCCAGACATGCATGACCAAGGCTCCGACGCACCGCGCGTCGTCCTGATCACCAAGACCGCGACGCAGAACCAGGGCAACCAGGCCCTGTCGATCGCGTGGCGCGATTTCCTCGCGCGGTGCTATCCCGAAGCGAACGTGCGGCTGGTCGAGCGCGCGCCGAGCTATCTCAAGCGCTACACGCTCAATGCGCTGGCGCGCTCGCGCGATCCGATCGCCGCATTCGACGCGCTCGCGCGCGAGCTCGTCGCGCGAATGCCCGCC
>CAMPIA010000119.1 GCA_946886175.1 uncultured Altererythrobacter sp. | reverse complement strand
TGCCGCTCGCCTATTCGAAGGACATGCAGGACGACAAGCCGCCGGTGTTCGAGGCGGCGGGCCTGCTCGCGCTGTCGATCGCGGCGATGACCGGAATGGTGGCGGGCAGCGCGTTCGACACCGCGCGGATGCGCGCCGCGGCCGAAATGGGCTATGCCACCGCGACCGACCTCGCCGACTGGCTGGTGCGCGAGGCCGACATTCCGTTCCGCGAGGCGCACCACATTACCGGTGCGGCGGTGAAGCTCGCCGAAGCGCGGGGCGTCGCGCTCGACCTGCTCACGCTCGAGGAATTGCAGGCGATCGACGCGCGAATCGGCGAAGGGGTGTTCGGCGCGCTCTCGGTCGACGCCTCGGTCGCGGCGCGCGCCTCCTATGGCGGGACCGCACCCGATCAGGTAAGGCGGCGCGTGGCCGAGGCGCGCACCGCGCTCGGCATGGAGGATTGATGCGCAAGCTCTTCGCCCCCCTCGCGCTCCTGACCGCGCTCGCCGCGTGCGGGCAAAAGGCCGACCTCGAGCCGCTGCCGGGCGAATCGCTGCCGGTCGCGCCTTATGGCGTCGGCGCGCGGCCGAGCCCCGAAGACCTGCTCGAGCTCGATCCGCAAGCCGCGCCCGAGCGCAACGTCGAACTGCGCAAGCGCTCCGAAGAGCGCGAGGACGATCCTTTCGACCTGCCGCCGGAGTAGCTAGTCGCGGGCCAAGCAAGGCTTGCTCGACGGCCGTCCCGCTGCCCGCTAAGCGCGCGCCGATGGACCATTTCCAGCTCAAGGACGGCATTCTCCACGCCGAGGACGTGCCGCTGCCGGCGATCGCCGACGCGGTCGGCACGCCCGTCTATGTCTATTCGCGCGCCACACTGGTGCGCCATGCGCGGGTCTTCCGCGAGGGGCTGGCCGAGCTCGACCGGCCGCATCTCGCCTTCGCGGTCAAGGCCAACCCCAACCTCGCGGTGCTCAGCGTGCTGCGCAAGGAAGGTTACGGCGCCGATGTCGTCTCGGGCGGCGAGCTGACCCGCGCGCTGGCAGCGGGCATGGCGCCCGCCGATGTGGTGTTCTCGGGCGTCGGCAAGACCCATGCCGAGCTGGTCCAGGGCCTCGAAACCGGGATCGGCCAGTTCAATATCGAATCCGAGGAAGAGGGTTACGAGCTCGCCGCGATCGCCCGCCGCATGGGCAAAGTCGCGGCATGCGCGCTGCGGGTCAATCCCGATGTCGATGCGCGGACGCACGAGAAGATCTCGACCGGCAAGTCCGAGAACAAGTTCGGCGTTCCGCTCGACCGCGCAGCCTCGATCTACGCGGCGCTCGCGGCCGAGGACGGGCTCGATATGCGCGGGGTGGCGGTCCATATCGGCAGCCAGCTGGGGGAGCTCGAACCGCTCGAGACCGCCTTCGCCAAGCTCGGCGCGCTGATCGGCGAGCTGCGCGCGCAGGGCCTTAGGGTGAGCCACGCCGATCTCGGCGGCGGGCTCGGCGTGCCCTACAAGCCGGGCGAGGTCATGCCCTCACCCGCCGAATACGGCGCGATGGTCGCGCGGGTGACGCGGGCATGGGACGTGCGCCTGACGTTCGAGCCGGGCCGCGTGATTGCAGGCAACGCGGGCGTGCTGCTGACCCGTGTGATCCGGTCGAAGCGCAGCGGCAACGGCCCGCCCTTCGTGATCGTCGATGCCGCAATGAACGACCTCGCCCGCCCGGCGATGTACGGCGCGTGGCACGATATCGAAGCGGTGGAGCCGACCGGCGAGCGCGCGACCGTCCACGTCGTCGGGCCGATTTGCGAAACGGGCGACACGTTCGCGATGGACCGGGAGACCGATGCGCTTTCGGCGGGCGACCTTGCGATATTCCGCACCGCCGGGGCATACGGCGCGACGATGGCGAGCAGCTACAACAGCCGCGGCTTCGTGCCCGAAGTGCTGGTCGATGGCGACCGGTTCGCGGTGGTGGCCGATCGCATATCGCCGCACGACATCATGGACGCCGAGCGCGTTCCCGACTGGCTGTGAGGAGCCTGCCGCTCTTTCACCGTATCGAGGGCGCGCGCGTCGTCGTGCTCGGCACGGGCGAGGCGGCGGAAGCGAAGCGGCGGCTGGTCGAGCGGGCGGGCGGCGTGTGCTGCGGCGAGGCCGAAGCGCATCACGCGCGGCTGGCCTTCGTGGCGGTGGACGACCTGGGCGAAGCGGAGGCCGCGGTCCGGAGGCTCAGGGCCAAGGGGCTGCTGGTCAACGCGACCGACCGGCCCGAACTGTGCGACTTCACCGTGCCCAGCGTGCTCGACCGCGATCCGGTGCTGGTGGCGGTGGGAACGGGCGGCGCGTCGGCGGGGCTCGCCAAGCATGTGCGGCTGCGGCTGGAAGCGCTGCTGCCGCCTTCGCTCGGGCGACTGGCAGAGGCGCTCCACGCGGGACGCGAGGCGCTGCGAACGCGCTTCCCCGACGCGGCAGACCGCCGCCGCGTTCTCGATACGGCGCTGGCGGAGGGCGGTGCACTCGATCCGCTGCGCGAGGATTCGGCTGGACGGGTCGAGGCCTGGGCAGCGGGCGCGCATCAATCCGGCGCGGCAGACGCGGTGGAAATCCTGCTCACCAGCGACGATCCCGACGCGTTGACGCTGCGCCAGGCGCGCTGGCTCGGCCAGGCCGACACCGTGCTGCACGATGCCGCCGTGCCCACCGCGATCCTCGACCGGGCGCGTGCCGACGCGGTCCGCATCGCGCTGCCTGCCGAGCCGCCAGCGCAGGGCATGACCGTGATCCTGCGCAAGCCGGCGGGTTGATCTCGCCGCGCACCGCAGCTAAGCCGCCGCCGTCATCTGGGGAGTAGCCGACCGCCGTTCGCGGCGGGCCCGTGCGTCAACATACTCGGCCGAGAGGTCGTGGTGCACGGGGAGCGGGAAACCGCTCGGGCGAGACCAATGGCATTGCACACCGCCCGGCCGGGCGCGTGGTGCGATGCCGTTCGTCTTGCTTGGTGCCCGGCCCCGGAGAATCGCCTTGGACGCTTTCCTGACTTCGACCGCCGTGGTCGCGCTCGCCGAGATCGGCGACAAGACCATGCTCCTCGCGATCGTGCTGGCCGCGCGTTTCGGGCGGCCGCTGCCGATCGTGCTCGGCATCCTGTTCGCGACGCTCGCCAACCACGCCTTTGCCGCCTTCGTCGGCGAGCGCGCCAGTTTCCTGCTCGACGGGGACTGGTTCCGTTACATGGTCGCCATCTCGTTTATCGCCATGGCAGCCTGGACGCTCGTGCCCGACAAGCTCGACGACGACGAGGCGCCCAGGCCCGCGCGGTTCGGGGCGTTCCTGACCACACTGGTCGCCTTCTTCCTGGTCGAGATGGGGGACAAGACGCAGATCGCCACGATCGCGCTGGGCGCGCAGTTCCAGAACGTGCTGACGGTGACCGCGGGCACCACACTGGGAATGATGATCGCCAACGTCCCCGCCGTGTTCCTGGGCAAGGCGCTGATCGCCAGAGTGCCGCTCGGCGCGGTGCGCGCGGTCGCCGCGCTGCTGTTCCTGGCGATCGGGGTGTGGCTGCTGGTGAGCCAAATCGGCTTCTGATTCGCATGGATCTTCACACGGAGATTGGTTTTCACGCAGAGGCGCAGAGGAAGCAGAGGCCGCCGAGAGAGAAAAGACGATGCGTTCATGCCTGGACGCGAAGATGGAATGCCCGAGGCGCGGCCGCACTCGATCCTGGCGCGCGGCGTCTGTAGTCGATGCGCCTTCGGCGCGAAATGCGGGACATCTTCGCGTCTTCGCGTCTTCGCGTGACGAACTTTCGGCATTCCCCAGCGGCTTCGACGCGTAACAGTCCCTTTTTTTCTCAGCGGTCTCTGCTTCCTCTGCGCCTCTGCGCGAAACAGCCTTTTCTTCCTCCGGGCGACCAAGGCGGCATGAGCGGTTGGGGGTGTCAGACCAGCTTGTCCGCGCCCTTGCCCAGTTCCGCGAAATAGCGCGCCATCGCATCGGCGGTCTGGTCGGACAGCGCGATGAAGGCGCGGCGGCGGTCGGCTTCGTCCTCGACGCGTTCGAGCAGCCCGGCCTCGACCATCTGCGCGATCCAGCGCAGCGCGGTCGTGGGCGGGACGCCGCTGGCGATGCACAGACTGGTGACCGAAACCCGCGTATGTTCGGCGCGCGCGGCGGTCAGGTCGAGCAGGATGTCCCACGCCGGATCGGCGAACAGCGCCGAATCGAAGAATCGGTCGCGCGTGCGCCGCTGGCGGATGATCCGGCGCACCAGCCGCGGATCGGGCAAGGGCGGACGCGGCGGACGCAACAATTTGCGCGCCGCATCATCGCCCTCGTGTCCGGTCTCGCCACGCCCAGGCTCGCCACGCCCAGGCTCGCCACGCCCGGTTTCGCCACGATAATCGCGCGTGGGCGATTCGAAGCGGAACGCGCCCGGTTCGCGCGGAAGCCCGGTCGATAGTCGATCGAGCCGGGCGGCGATCTCGCTCACCTGTTCGGTCAGACGGAGCAGAGTCAGCCGGTCGTCGTGAGAGAGTTCGCGCACGCGCATGCCGGGCAGCATGGCCAGCGCGCGGCCGAGCGCAATTACGCGCTCTCCCCTGGTCGGATCGACCAGCACCTGAGCGCGCGACTGATCGAGGCACCCGAACACCGCGTCGAGCGCGTCGATAGTGGTCGACACCACCAGTTGCGCCCCCGATCGCGCAGCGCGCATATCGAGCCGCGACAATGCAGCGAGCGTCGCCGCATCTACGGCCGGGCAATCGAGCACCACGACGTCGGCCAGGACGCGCACCGTATCCGCGGCCAGCGCGGCGACCGGTCCGACCTCGCCCAGCCGCAGGCCCGCAGACTGAGCGTCTTCGCCGATCGCCTGTCGCTGTTCCGCACTATCGGCGTAGACCGCCGCGGCCAGTGCCGCGCCTTCCTCCGTTCCCACCATTTCGTAAGCGAAATCCGTTTGCCCCATGAGTTCCGACTCCGCAGCTATATCTGCGA
>CAMPIA010000118.1 GCA_946886175.1 uncultured Altererythrobacter sp. | reverse complement strand
CGACCTTCCACTCGATCGGCAGCCCGTGGCAGTCCCACCCGGGCACGTAGGGCGCATCCTTGCCGAGCAGCGTCTGCGTGCGCACGACCATGTCTTTCAGCACGTGGTTCAGCGCGTGCCCGATATGCATGTCGCCGTTGGCATAGGGCGGGCCGTCGTGGAGCACGAACTTCTCGCGGCCGCTGCGTTCCTCGCGCAGCTTCGCGTAGAGCCCTTCGGCTTCCCAGCGCGCGAGAATGCCCGGCTCCTTCTGCGGCAAGCCGGCCTTCATCGGGAACTCGGTCTTCGGCAGGAAGACGGTGTTCTTGTAGTCGCGGGAGGGTGCGCTGGCGTCGTTCATGGAACCAGCGCCGCTAGAGGAAAGCGGGCGTGTAGGAAAGTGTTTCGGGCGGAAATAGGATGCCCGCCGCGCCTATCCTTCGCTCGCCAGCAGCCGCCGCGCCTCGGCGCAGTCCGCATCGATCTGCGCGACCAGCGAATCGAGCGAATCGAACTTCGCTTCCGCGCGCAGGAAGTGGTGGAAGGCCACCTCGATCTCCTGCCCGTAAAGATCGCCCGAAAAGTCGAAGAAATGCGGTTCGAGCAGCTCGCGCGGGGGTTCGAACTGCGGGCGCACGCCGATATTGGCGGCGCCCTTCAGCTCCTGTCCGGTGGCGAGCACCCGCCCGGTGACGGCATAGACGCCGAACTTCGGCCGCAGGTAGTGCTCGATCGTCAGGTTGGCGGTCGGATAGCCGATTTCGCGCCCGCGCTTGTCGCCGTGCTCGACCACGCCGCGGATCGCGAACGGGCGGGTGAGCAGGCGCGCCGCCTCCTGCGGATTGCCTTCGCGCAGCGCCTCGCGCACGCGGCTGGAGGAGACCGGCGCGCCCTGGTCCATCACCGGGGGCACGGCGCGCGCGGCGATCCCGACCTCGCGACCGAGTTCCTCGAGCCGGGCGCGATCGCCCGCGCGGCCCTTGCCGAAAGTAAAGTCCTCTCCGGTCACCACACCCGCCGCCCCGAGCCGCCGCCCGAGCAGATCGTGCACGAAATCTTCGGCGCCGGTGTTCGCCAGCGCGGCGTCGAAGTGGAACACCAGCATCGCGGTCGCCCCGGCGGCGAGGTAGAGTTCCTGCCGCTGTTCGAGCGTGGTCAGCCGGAACGGCGGCACTTCGGGTTTGAACAGGCGCACCGGGTGCGGATCGAAGGTGGCGATGATCGCGGGGCGGCCCTCGGCGCGCGCCCATTCGATCGCCTCGCGCGCGACCGCCTGGTGGCCACGGTGAAACCCGTCGAAATTGCCGAGCGCGATCACTGCGCCGCGCAAGCTCTCGGGCATGGCCTCGCGATGATCGAGCCACCTCATAGCGGCGCGATGCCTTCGCGCAGCACCCGCAGCGCGTTCCCGCCCATCGCCGCGCGCACCTCCTCGTGGGTGAACCCCTCGTCGAGCAGCGCCTGCGTCACCTGCACCAGTTGGCTGGCATCGAAGCGCACCGTGGTCGCGCCGTCGTAGTCGCTGCCCAATGCGACATGCCCGATCCCGACGAGATCGCGCACGTGCCGCATCGCGCGCGCCGTGTCGCGCGGGCTGGTGCCGCAGACCGCCGCATCCCAGAAGCCGATCCCGACCACCCCGCCGGTGCGCGCGACGCCGCGGATCTCGGCGTCCGACAGGTTCCGGTTGACCTTGCAGGTGGCCTGCACCCCGCCGTGGCTCGAGACCACCGGTCGGCGCGCCATCGCGAGGATGTCGGCGACGCAGGCGTGGCTGCAATGCGCGACATCGACGATCATGCCGAGGTCTTCCATTCGCCGGATCGCCGCGCGGCCCTTCGCGGTCAGCCCGCCCTTCTCGAGCCCGTGCATCGAGCCGGCGAGATCGTTGTCGAAGAAATGGGTGAGCCCCGCCATGCGGAAGCCCGCCGCATGGAGCCGGTCGAGATTGGCGAGATCGCCTTCGAGGTTCTGCAGGCCCTCGATGCTGAGCAGCGCGCCGACCGGCACCGATGCCCCGTCGCGCCGGGAGAGCAGCGATGCGATGTCCCCCGGCTGCGCGACCTTGACCAGCCGCCCGTCCGCATTCGCAACCGCGCGGTCGAGCTTCTCGCCGTGGTAGAGCGAGCGCTGGAGCAGCGAGGTCCAGGTGCGGATCGGCTGGAGCTGCGCGATCGCCAGCGCCGTGATGTTGTCTGTTTCCGCGCTGTTGGCCTCGTAGTTCTGGCCCTTGGGTGTCTTGGTCACGCTGGAGAACACCTTGAGCGCGACGTTGCCGTCGATCATGCGCGGTACATCCTCGTGCCCACGCTCGGCGCGCTCGATCAGGTCGCGGTCCCACAGCAGCGTGTCCGAATGCAGATCGACGATCGTCAGCGTTGCGTGCAGCGCTCGCGCCTCCTCGGACACCGGAATCAGCGGCTTGCCGTCGATCTTGTTCATGCTCCGCTCGACCATTCCCGGCGCGAGCGCGAAGAACGCGATCGCGGCGAGCACGATCAGCGCCAGCGCGCCCCAGGCGAGCTTGCGCTTCATGCCGCGCGCCGCCGCAGGGTGACGAAATCGAACGCGGGCAGATCGCCCTGCGCCGGATGCGCCTCGCGCGACGCCTCTTCCCACTCGGCCCCGAGCGGCGGCATCAGCACGTCGCCTCCGTATTCGGCGTGGATTTCGGTCAATTCAACCCGGCTCGACAATGGCAGGAACACGTCGAAGATCGCCGCCCCGCCGATCACCGCGACTTCGCCTTCACCCGCCAGCGCGAGCGCCTCCTCGGGCGTGCGCGCCACTTCGGCGCCTTCGCGCTCCCACCGATCGCGACGGGTGAGGACGATATGGCGGCGGCCGGGCAGCAGCCCGGGCAGGCTCTCGAAGGTCTTGCGGCCCATGATCATCGGCCGGTTCATCGTCAGCGCCTTGAAGCGCTTGAGGTCGGCCGGGATGTGCCACGGCAGCGTGCCCTCGTTGCCGATCACGCCGTTGGCGGCGCGGGCGTAGATGCAGAACAGCTCCTGCGCCATCGGGGCCGCTAGCCGCGCTCGATCCGCGTGACGTGCCCCATCTTGCGCCCTTCGCGCGCCTGGCGCTTGCCGTAGAGGTGCAGATGCGCGCCGGGTTGGGCGAGGCATTCGTGCGCAGTGAGCGCCTCCTCGCCGATCAGGTTCGACATGACGATCTGTCCGGCGATGGTCGCGGTGTTGCCCAGCGGCAGCCCGCAGATCGCGCGCACGTGGTTCTCGAACTGGCTCGTCGCCGCGCCCTCGATCGTCCAGTGGCCCGAGTTGTGCACCCGCGGGGCCATCTCGTTGAACACCGGGCCCTCGGCGGTGGCGAAGAATTCGCAGGTCAGCACCCCGACATAGCCGAGCGCTTCGGCCACTTGCGCCGCGAGATCGCGCGCGGCGGGGACGTGCGGGGCGACCGTCTCGCCGGCGGGCAGCGCCGAGGTTGCCAGAATGCCGCCGACATGCGTGTTTTCGGCGCTGTCCCAGAAGCGCACCTCGCCGTCGCGCCCGCGCACCAGAATGACCGAAAATTCGGAGGTGAACTCCACGAAGCCCTCGTAGATCGTCGGCGCGCCGGGCAGGCGGATCGCCTCGGCGTCGCGCGCGGTCTCGATCCGCCACTGGCCCTTCCCGTCGTAGCCGTCGCGGCGCGTCTTGAGGATGCCCGGCGCGCCGATCCGGTCGACCGCGGCCGCGAGTTCGTCGGCGGTATCGACCGGCGCATAGGCGGCGGGCACGCCGCCAAGGCCCTCGACGAAGCGCTTTTCCTTGAGCCGGTCCTGCGCGGTCTCGAGCGCGCGCGGATGCGGCGCAAGGCGCGGCTCGATCGCCGAGAGCGGATCGACCGGCACGTTCTCGAATTCCCAGGTGACGACGTCGCAGGCGGCGGCGAAGTTGCTCAGCGCGGCGGCGTCGGTCCACGGCGCGCAGGTGAATTCGGCGCTCACTTCCGCCGCGACGCTCTCGCGGCCCGGTGCATAGACGTGGCAGCGATAGCCGAGCTGCGCCGCGGCCATCGCGATCATCCGCCCGAGCTGGCCGCCGCCGAGAATGCCGATTGTTCCGCCCGGTGCGATCATGCGTCTTCGGGCCGTTCCTTGACCGCCGCGCTGCGCGCCGCGCGCCAGTCCTGCAGGCGTTGCGAGAGCGCCGGGTCGGCCAGCGCCAGAATCGCCGCGGCGAGCAGGCCCGCGTTGGTCGCCCCCGCCTTGCCGATCGCCAGCGTGCCGGTCGGCACCCCCGCGGGCATCTGGACGATCGAAAGCAGGCTGTCCTGCCCCGAAAGCGCCTTCGATTCGACCGGCACGCCCAGCACCGGCAGGTGCGTCAGCGCGCTCAGCATTCCCGGCAGGTGCGCCGCGCCGCCCGCGCCGGCGACGATCACCTGCAAGCCCTGGTCCGCCGCGCCCCTGCCGAACGCATACATCCGGTCGGGCGTGCGGTGCGCCGAGACGATCCGCGCTTCGTAGGCGACCTCGAGCTCGTCGAGCACCTCCGCGGCGTGCTTCATCGTCGGCCAGTCGGACTGGCTGCCCATCACGATGGCGACTCTTGCAGCCATCGGCGCCTTGCCCCCTTCGCTCATCTCAGCGGTCCTTCAGGTAGTGGCGCTCGCCCGGCGTCATGTCGGCCTCGAACTCGTACACGATCGGCTGCCCGGTCGGGATTTCGAGCCCGGTGATGTCCTCGTCCGAAATGCCGGAGAGGTGCTTGACCAGCGCGCGCAAGCTGTTGCCGTGGGCGGACACGATCACCGTCTCGCCGCTCGCCAGCACCGGCAGAATCTCGTTCTCCCAATAGGGCAGCACGCGCTCGATGGTGAGCTTGAGGCTCTCGGCGGTCGGCACGTCGATCCCGGCATATCGCGGGTCGGCGGCGAGATCGTAGTCGCTGCCCGCGTCCATGGCGGGGGGCGACACGTCGAAGCTGCGGCGCCACACGTGGACCTGCTCGTCGCCGTGCTTGTCGCGGGTCTCCTGCTTGTTCAGCCCGGTGAGCCCGCCGTAGTGCCGCTCGTTG
>CAMPIA010000117.1 GCA_946886175.1 uncultured Altererythrobacter sp. | reverse complement strand
TGGTTCCTTAGCAGGGAACTGGTTTCAGCCACTCACCCACGTCTCCGCACGCCCGTCGGCGTCGCGAGGGGCGCGCTATAACGGCCGGGGATTGCGCCTGCAAGCGGCCTGTTGGTGCCGTGTGTAAGCCATGGGATTCATGGCGAATCGACTCGGCTCGACGCGTTTTCGATTCGATTCGTCGCCGGTTCATTGCCGCTTCAGCCGCCAGGGACTCTGTTGCGCGATGCACAGGTCCGGACCGCCGGGCCCGGGTTTCGGATTTCAGGAGGGGCCCAGTGAAGATCATTCCCGCCATGCGCCAGGCGCTCGCCGCCTTTGCGGGAGCCGCCGCGCTCGCCGCGGCGCCGCTCGCCGCGCAGTCGATCGAGACGTTCGATCCAGACACCGCGATCAATATCGACGGAGACCTCGAGGAGGCGCCCGGCGCGCAGCCGGTCTATTCGGAACCGGCCGCGACGGAACCGGGCGAGCCGCAGGACAACAGCGTCACCTATTCGTCGACCCCGCCCGCCCAGGCCGAGATCGCGCCCGCGTGGTCCGATCCGGTAGTGACGACGAGCGCGCCCTCGGTCGCGGCGGGCCAGGCGTCCGCGGATCCGGCAGTGGCGGCTGCCCAGGGCGACACCTACAAGAAAGACGATCTGATCGGCGCTGCGGAGAGTGTGTTCGGCCAGGGCGCCGAGGGCCTCGCGCGGCTGATCGAGGACCTGCTCGAGGAGCAGGGCGAGCCCAACGCCTATATCGTCGGGCGCGAGGCGGGCGGCGCGTTCATCGTCGGTGCGCGCTACGGCTCGGGAACGCTCTACCACAAGGTCGAGGGGCAGCGCCCCGTCTACTGGACCGGGCCCTCGATCGGGTTCGACATCGGCGCCAACGCCAGCAACACTTTCGTGCTCGTTTACAACCTCTACGACAGCGAGGAGCTCTACGAGCGCTATCCGGCGGGCGAGGGCCAAGCCTATGTAGTCGGCGGGCTGACCGCGAGCTACCTGCGCAAGGGCGACGTGGTGCTGATCCCGATCCGTGTCGGCGCGGGGCTGCGGCTCGGCGTCAATGCCGGTTACATGAAGTTCTCCAAAGAGCAGCGCTGGTTGCCCTTCTAGTCGCGCAAGCAAAATTGAACTGCTCGGGAGGGGCCGCGGCGGGATTTCCTGTTGCGGCCCTTCCCGCGTCTGGGCATGGCCCTCGCCATGCTCGACAGACTCGAACCGCAAGCCCCCGACGCGCTGCTGGCGCTGATCAAGCTCTACGCCGACGACGATCGGGCGGACAAGATCGACCTCGGGGTCGGCGTCTACCGCACCGGACAGGGCGACACCCCGGTGTTCGCCGCGATCAAGGCGGCGGAGAAGCGGCTGATCGAGGAGCAGGATTCGAAATCCTACCTCGGGCCCGAGGGCGACATGGGTTTCGTCGATGCGCTGATGCCTTACGCTTTCGGGCGTGAAGAGACATTCGGCGGGCGGATCGAAGGCATGCAGACGCCGGGCGGCACGGGCGCAGTGCGGCTCGCGGTCGCCGCGGCGCAGCGCGCGGGGGCGACGCGGGTGCATCTGGGAGTCCCGAGCTGGCCGAACCACGCGCAAATCCTCGCCGACGTGGGGGTCGAGGCGGCGACGTTCGACCACGCCAACGCCGACGGCACCGCCAATGTCGAAGCCGCGCTTGCGGCGATTCGCGGGGCCGGCGCCAATGAGGCGGTGCTGCTTCACGGCTGCTGCCACAACCCGACCGGAATCGACTACGCGCCCGAACATTGGGACGCGATCGCCGACGCCTTCGCCAATAGCGCCGCACTGCCGATCCTCGATCTCGCCTATCAGGGCCTCGGCCACGGGATGGAGGAGGATGCCTACGGCCTGCGCCGCGTGCTTGGCGCGGTGCCCGAGGCGCTGATCGCCTATAGCTGCGACAAGAATTTCGGGATGTACCGCGACCGGGTGGGCGCTCTCTACGTGCTGGCGCGCGAGGCCGGACAGCTGTCTGCGATCCAGTCGAACCTCAACGCGCTGGCCCGCGCGGCGTGGTCGATGCCGCCCGATCATGGCGCTGCGGCGGTGCGGATCGTGCTGCGCGACGCCGACCTGACCGCGCTGTGGCTCGACGAGCTCGAGACCATGCGCGCGCGTATGCGGCAGGTGCGCGAAACGCTCGCCGGGGCCGGCCGGGCGGGCGCGCTCGATCTCGCGCCGCTGGCGCATCAGAACGGGCTGTTCTCGGTTCTGCCGGTCAGCAAGGCGCAGGTCGAACGGCTGCGCACCGAGCATGCGATCTACATGGCGGGCTCGGGGCGGATCAACGTCGCCGGGCTGCACCAAGGCAATATCGGAAAGTTCGTCGAAGCGCTTGCCGCGGTGACCGGCTAGAGCCTGCCCGCGGCGCTAGTGCAGGTGTCTGAGCTTGTCCGGGTTGCGAACGATGTAGATCGCCGCGACCTTGCCGTCGACGATTTCGAGCGCAGTGGTCTGGAGTTCGCCGTCGGCCTCGCGCGAGACGAAGCCGGGCAGGCCGTTGATGAAGGTCGTGCCGATCAGCTCGGAGCCGTACTTGCGCAGCAGGACCGCGATCCCCTTGTGCACCTGCAGCACCGGCTTGCTGCCGAAGATCGGCCGGTCGGCTGCGGGCCGCTTTCCGCCCCCGTCCGCATGGAAGCTCACGTCTTCGGCCAGCATCGCGCCGAGCGCGGCCATGTCGCCGCTGCGCGAGGCGGCGAAGAACGCCTCGGCGATTTCGAGCCCGCGCGTTTTCTCGACCTTGAAGCGCGGCCGCGTCTCGCGCACGTGATCTCGCGCGCGGGCGGCGAGCTGACGGCACGCGGCCGCACTGCGCCCGATCGTCGCTGCGATTTCATCGAACCCGACTCCGAACACGTCGTGGAGCAGGAAGGCGGCGCGCTCGAGCGGGGACAGGCGCTCGAGCGCGAGCATGAGCGGCAGCGTCACGTCCGCGCTCTCGCCCCCTTCCTCGGCCCACTCCGCTTCGACCACCGGATCGGGCAGCCAGGGGCCGATATAGGTCTCGCGGCGACGGCGCGCGGACTTGAGCTGGTCGAGGCTCAGCCGCGTCACCGTGCGGCGCAGAAACGCCTCGGGTGCGCGCACCTCGGCGCGGTCGGTGCCCAGCCAGCGCAGGAACGCCTCCTGCAGCACGTCTTCGGCGTCGGCGACCGAGCCGAGCATACGATAGGCCACGCGCAGCAGGCGGGGACGCAGCGGATCGAAACTCGCCGCCGCGTCCTCCGCATCTCCGGGACGCGCCGCCTCCATCAGGCCGCGGCTGAACGGGCGGCTTCGGGCGGGCGGGTTTCGACCCACAGGCCGAAACCCACCGCGAGCCGGTTCCACCCGTTGATCACGTTGATCATCAGCGTCAGCTTCACTTGTTCCTCCTGCGAGAACTCGGCCTCGAGCGCAGTGCGGGCCTCGGCGTGACCGCGACCTTCGGAGAGGCGGGTGAGCGCATCGGTCCAGCCGAGCGCCGCGCGCTCGCGATCGGTGTAGCACGGCGCCTCGCGCCATGCCGAGAGCAGGTGCATGCGCTGCTCGGTCTCGCCCCGGGCGCGCGCCTCGGCGGTGTGCATGTTGATGCAGTTGGCGCAGCCGTTGATCTGCGAGGCGCGGATTTTGACCAGTTCGACCAGGGTGGAGTCGAGGCTCTTCTCGATGGCCTGCGAGGTCGCGAACCAGCCTTTCATCGCTTCGGGCGCGGCGGCGAAGGGGTCGAGCGTGGCGGTCATCATCGGATCTCCTTGTTGGTTCCGATGACATGACGAGATGGCGGCCGCCGTTGTGACATGCGGACGGAATTTTTTCGCGGGCCCCGAAAGATGGGGCCGCCGGCGAATGACCTAGCGCTTGCGGCAGGCGGTCTTGAACAGCCGGTTCTGCAGCACGGCGAGCGCGGGAGCCTCGATTTCGGAGAAGTCAGCGATCCCCTCGATCGCATCGGCGCCCCAGCACTGGGCGAGGCGGATCGTCTCGCCGCGCAGGGGCTTGCCGGTGGCGAGCGAGTGAAAAGTGCGCACCACGGGCAGCGAATGATCGTCGGGGTCGATGTCGACCACCATCGCCAGCCGTTGCGAGCGCAGCCGCACGAATGCGCCGATCGGATAGACGCCGACGCTTTCGATGAAGGCGCGCAGGATTTCGGGATCGAACGTATCGTCCTGGGCCACCAGCGCCTCGATCGCCGCCGCCGGGTCGATCGGCGGTCGCTGGAAGCCGCCGGTGACGAGGTGGTCGAACTCGTCGCAGATCGCCGCCATGCGCGACAGGCGATCGATCTCGTCGCCGCGCAACCGCTCGGGATAACCGCTCCCGTCCATCCGCTCGTGATGGTTGCGCGAGACCGCGAGCACCGCTTCGGGAATGTCGCCCGCCACGCACAGCATGTCGTGGCCGAACAGAACGTGCTGGTCGAGCAGCTGCTGGCGCAGCGCGCGGTAGTCACCTTCGACCGCGTCGAGCGATTCGGGAAGCTGGCCGACCCCCACGTCCATCAGCAGCCCGGCCATGCCCGCTTCGTGAGTTTCAGTTCGCGAGAGCTTCATGCGGCGGGCTAGCGCGATCATCAGCGCGCAGACGGCAAGCGCGTGGCGGTATGTTTCCTCCTTGTCGCGCTGGCAGCGCAGCAGGCCCGAGAAGGCGTACTGATTGCGCTGCACGGTGCCGTAGATTTCCTCGACCACCGGCTCGACGTCGCCCACCGCCACGCCCTTGCCCAGTCGCGCCTTGAGGAAGGCCTGCGAGATGTGGCGGCGCGAACGATCGGCGATTTCGCGTGCGGCGCCGAACTCGCGGGCGATCGGCAGCGTGTCGGCGTTGGCGATCGCCGGTCGCCCGAACCCGGTCCGCTTCGGCGGCACGTTGCGGTGGAGCGGGATCGGCTGATTGGAGGGCGCCGACGGTTCGACGATCGCCCGAACCCGCGGACGCACGCCGAGGGTCTCGTCGATCACCACGCCGGCGACATCGCTGCCGCGCAACATCGCGAGATCGTGCGGATCCTCGAGC
>CAMPIA010000116.1 GCA_946886175.1 uncultured Altererythrobacter sp. | reverse complement strand
CTGCTCTACTCGTGCCGCAAGGCGTCGATCGGATCGAGATTGGCGGCGCGGCGAGCGGGGTAATAGCCGAACAGGATTCCCATCGCGGCCGAGAACAGGAAGCTCAGCAGGTTCGTCGCGGGGTCGAACACGAACGGCACGTCGATCGCGCCGGCGAGGCTCCACGACAGCAGAAAGGCCAGGCCGATGCCGACCAGCCCGCCGAAGCAGCACAGCACGACAGCTTCGGTCAGGAACTGCAGGCGCACCTCGCGCGCGAGCGCGCCGATGGCGAGGCGGATGCCGATCTCTCGCGTGCGTTCGGTCACCGACACGAGCATGATGTTCATGATGCCGATCCCGCCCACCAGCAGGCTGATCCCGGCGATCACGGCGACCATCGCGGTCAGCGCTCCCGTGGCCGCACCGAGCGCCTGATTGACCTGTGCGGTGTCGATCAGGTTGAAGTCGTTCGCCGCATCGTCCTGCAGCAATCGCCGCTCGCGCAGCAGGGAAACCAGCGCATCCTGGATCGAGGCGCTGGAATAGGCGCTGTCGTAGCTGACGACGAAATACTGCAAGTCGTCGCTACCCGTGAAGCGGCGCTGCACCGTCTTGAGCGGCATCATCACGGTGTTGTCCTGATCCTGGTTCGGACCGCCGCTCTCTCCGCGTTCCTCGAGCACGCCCACCACGCTGCAGGAAACCTCGTTCACCCGCATCTGCTCGCCCACGGGGCTCACGCCGGCAACGAAGATCGCATCTCGCACTTTCGGGCCGACGAGGCAGACGTTCTTGCCCGCGCTCTCTTCGGCCGTGGTAAAGGAGCGCCCGTCGGCGACGTCGATCGACTGCGCGCGCAGGAAGGCGTTGGTGACGCCCTGCACCGACGTCGACCAGTCCTGCCCGTTGTGGAACGCCGTCGCGCCGGCCGAGACGCTGCCGGCCGCATCCTCCACGCCGGCGATCTGCCGCCGCACCGCCTCCACGTCGTCCTGCTCGAAAGGACGCGGCGCAGCGCGATCGCCCACGGTCGGAAAGACGATGAACACGTTCGAACCGAGGGAGGAGATCTGGTCCTGCACCGAAGCGGTCACCCCCTTGCCCAGGGTGACCATGGTGATGACCGCGGCAACGCCGATGATGATACCCAGCGTCGTCAGGAACGACCGCAGCAGGTGCCGCCGTATTTCCCGCATGGCGAGCAGCAGGGTGGCGCCGAACATGCCCAGCATCACGCCTCCTCCCGCAGAGCCGTGGGCGCGTTGCCACGCTCGATCCGTTCGACCAGCCCATCGCGGAAATGCACGATGGTTCTGGCGTAGGCGGCCATTTCCTCCTCGTGAGTCACCATCAGGATCGTGATCCCGTCGCCGTTGAGACGGGTCAGTAGTTCCATGATCTCGATCGAGCGTTCGGTATCGAGGTTGCCCGTCGGCTCGTCTGCGAGCAACACGTCGGGGCCGGTGACGAGCGCGCGGGCGATCGCAACGCGCTGCTGCTGGCCGCCCGACAGTTCGGCTGGCGTATGATCCGCCCACGGCGCCAGTCCGACCTGATCGAGCGCGTGCATGGCCGCCTCACGGCGGCTGCGCTTGTTTTCCCCGCGATAGAGCAGCGGCAGTTCGACGTTCTCGAGCGCGGTGGTGCGGGCGAGAAGGTTGAAGCCCTGGAACACGAAGCCGAGATAGCGCCGCCGCAGCAGGCTGCGCTGATCCCGGTCGAGCGCCTGCACTTCCACGCCGCGGAAACGGAACACGCCGCTCGTCGGCACATCCAGACAGCCGAGGATGTTCATGGTCGTCGATTTGCCCGAACCCGAAGGGCCCATGACGGCAACGAAATCGCTCCGCTCGATCCACAGGTCGATCCCCTTGAGCGCCTGGAGGGCCGCCGCCCCGGTGCCGAAGGTCTTGGTGATGGCCTCCAGCTCGATCAGCGATGCGCGAGGGGGCGCGGCGGTCACTGGCCGACCGCGCGCCCGGCCGTGACCACTTTCATGCCCGCCTCCAGCTCGCCCGATCTGACGGCGGTCAAGCGCCCGTCGCTCTGGCCGGTGACGACCTCGACCGCGCCTAGCGTTCCATCATCCTGCAACACCCAGACGCGCTGCCGGCTGCCGACGCCGATCGTCGCCTGCTGCTCGCCCTGATCCAGTCCGATCTCGGGATTGAGCACACCCGCTTCCTCTTCGGCCTGCGCCTCGGGATCGAAGCGCAACGCACTGTTCGGCACGAGCAGTTGCCTGCCGGTGCTACCGGTCGCGATGGTCGCGGTCGCGGTCATGCCCGGGCGCAACAATCCGTCCGTGTTCTCGACTGAAAGGCGCGCCTCGTAGCTGACCACCGACGCTCCGGTCGCCGCGGCCGCGCTCGCCTGCCCGCTCGCCTGCGCGACGATATTGCTGGAGGCCTGATCCACCCGCTCGACCAGCGCGGGGAAGCGCTTGCCGGGATAGGCGTCGACGGTGAAGGTCGCCTTTTGCCCCATTTCCACCTGGCCGACGTCAGCCTCGTCGATCTCGACCCGCAACTGCATGGCCGACAGATCTTCGGCGATGACGAACATGGTCGGGGTGTTGAAGCTGGCCGCGACGGTTTGCCCCGGCTCGACCTGCCGCGCGAGTACGATGCCGGAGACCGGCGAGCGGATCACCGCGCGGTTGCGGTTGGTAATGGCGGAGGAAAGCTGCGCATTCACCGCGCGGACATTGGCCTGTGCCGATGTCACGCCGGCCTCGTCGCGCTCCACCGCCGCACGCGCCTGTTCGAGCTCGACCTGGGAAGGCACTCTTCCGTCGGAGATGCGATGGACCTCTTCCAGGCGCGCAAGCTGGGCGCGGTCCACGCCAAGCGTCGCCCGCGCCTGCGAAACCTGCGCGCGCGCGGCATTGAGGTTGGCGCGGGCCTGGGTGATCTGATCCTCGATCACATCGGTGTTGATCCGCGCCAGCACCTGCCCCTCGGTTACGCGATCGTTCACGTCCACGTGAACCCGGTCGATGCGTCCGGAAACCTCGGAGCCGACTTCCACCTGGTTGGTCGGCCGCAGATTGCCGGTCGCCGTAACCGACAGCGCGAGCGAGCGCTCGATCACCGGCTCGGCGATATAGTTCGGCCCGTCATCCCCGCCGGTGCAGGTTGCGACGGCCAGCACGAGCACCACCACTGCCAGTGCGGCCAGCCAGTACTTCATCCAGCGGCGCCAGCGCGGGCGCTGTTCGGTTCCGAGGAATTCGTCGAGGTTGTTGTCCGGCGCACTGGCCTCTGTCATGTCGGTCATGGCGCGCTACCTTGGTCCATCTGCATTGTCCGGGGCGAAGCCGTCCGCGTCCCAACCGCCGCCGAGCGCCTGGGTCAGGCCGATGAAGGCGCTGGCGCGCTCCGCCCTACTGGCGGCGAGCGCGTTGCGGGCCGACAGCAGCTGACTTTCGGCGGTGAGCAATGTCTGGAAGTCGATCAGGCCGGTCTGATACTGGCTCCGCGCGAGGATCGCCGCGTTGTTCGCAGCATCCAGCGCGACTTCGAAGATCGTCACCCGCTCACGCGCCGCGCGCTGCGCGGCGGCGGCGCTTTCGACGTCCTCCAGCGCTTCGAGGATCGCCTGTTCCCACCCCGCAAGCGAAGCCTCGGCTACGGCCTCGGCCGTGTCCACTTGCGCGCGGGCGCGACCGCCGTCGAAGAGCAACTGGCCGATCCCGGCGAACAGCCCGCCGGTGATCGTATCGAACAATCCGTCGAACCCGCCCGAGGCGGAACCGATCGTGCCGGTAAGGCGCACCAGCGGCAGCAGTTGCGCCCGTGCAACTCCGATGCGTGCGGTATCCGCGAGCAGGAACGCTTCGGCCTGGCGCACGTCGGGGCGGCGACGCAGCACCGCGGCCGGCGCTTCGAATGTCGCGATGTCGGGCGGCGTCGGTATCGGCGCCGCTTCGGATTCGATCGCGGCGAGCACCGGACCAGGCGCCTCGCCGATCAGCACCGAGATGGTGTTGGCCGCCTGCGCCAGATCGCGCTCGAGCGCCGGGATCGTCGCTGCGGTCTGCGCGCGCTGCGCCCGCGCCTGCTCGACATCGAGGCTGGAGACCAGCCCCGCCTGCAACCGCCACCGGGCGATCTGCAGGTTTTCGTCCTGGATCTCCAGCGTCTCACGCGCGATCGCGAGTTGGACGGCGAGTGCGCGCGCCGAAACGGTGGTCAGCGCCACCTGCCCCACGATCAGTCGCTGCAAGTCGGCAAGACCGTATCCCGCGGCGGCCAGTTCCGCCTCCGACGCCGCGACCTCGCCCGACACGCGTCCGAAGAGGTCGATTTCCCATTGCGCGTCCACCCCGGCGGAGAGCTGCAACTGATCGTCGGCGAAATCCCCGACATCGCGCTGAAGCCCCGCCGACGCATCGATCCGCGGAAAATATCCCGCCCGCGCCCCGCGGACACCCGCGCGCGCCTGAGCGACCCGCGCTGCCGCCTGCGCCAGATCGCGGTTGGCCGCGATCGCTTGCTCGACGTAGGCATAGACCAGACGGTCACCCAGCCGCGCCCAATAGCGCGCAGGGTCGAAATCGGAAGTCGGCGTGCCGCCTGGCCACCGCCCGGGCGGCTCGACGCCCCGTTGGGGCGCGGATGTGGTCGAAATCGGCCCACATGCAGCGACACCGCAGACAATTAATACCGCCAGCGCTCGAAGCGACTTCGACACGCGTCCCCCTCTTACTCCGTATTGCCGTTGTAATGGTGGGCGGCCCGAACGGAAGCCTCTATTGCCCGATTTCATGCTTTTTCAAAACTATCGCTGTTCCGAGAGGCTCAGCGCAAATCTGAGCATCGCCCGGAGCACAGTTGCACACAGACCCAGTCAGTCCGGTCGCCTGACCGTACTGGGCGCAGAGGCGGTACATTTCGCGACTAGGGCGAACGATTACGCCATCCTTGGGATGCCCGACATCGCATACGAAAAAACCGGCCACCTCGAAGAGGGGGCCGGTCTGGACGATGGCGATGGTTGCGGGGGTTGGATTTGAACCAACGACCTTCAGGTTATGAGCCTGACG
>CAMPIA010000115.1 GCA_946886175.1 uncultured Altererythrobacter sp. | reverse complement strand
ACTCGCAGTTCATGCACGGCGTGAAGCTCGCCGGGATCGAGCTCGACCGCAAGGTCATGGCCGACCTGGCGATGAACGAAGGCGGCGCCTTCCAGTCGATCGTCGCGCAGGCCAAGAAGGCGCTTCCGGCTTAAGCAGTGGGAAGCCCGCAGGGCCGCGAAAAGAGGCGCGGGAGGCACGCTGTCTCCCGCGCCTCTTTTGCGTTCTGGCACGGGACTGTTCCCAATTGTCGCGATGCGTTGTATTCTCGGCCCGAGAGCAGGGGAATGACAACGGGCGCGACGGAAGCGAAAGCGGCGCAGTGCCATATCGCGGTGCGGTTTCATGCCCCGCCGCCCGACCTCGCGCGGTTCTTCACGACGTTCTACCGCGTAGAGATCGCCGTGCCCGAGGGCGAACGGGTCGCCGACGCGTTGCAGCCCGAATGGGGCAACCTGCGCTTCTTCGCCGGGGACCTGCCGGTCAGCCGCTCGGCCAGCGGCGATGTGGTGTGCGACGCCGATTTCGCGCCCACCGGGCCGAGCACCGGGCCGCTCCAGTTCACCCTCGGCAATACGCGGATCTGGGGCATCGGGCTGCTGCCGCTCGGGTGGGCGACCTTTATCGGCCAACCCGCCGACCGCATGGCCAACCGCGTGTTCGACGGCCGCGCCGAGCCCGCCTTCGCCCCGTTCGGGCCGCTGGCGGACGACCTCACCGAACGCGGGGACCGTGAAGACGAGGAGTTCGAGCGGCTCGTGCGCTTCTTCCGTCACGAGGCGCCGCGCCACGGCAAGGAGGACCCGCGGATCGGGGCGATCCACGCCATGCTGCTCGAACACGATCTGCCCAGTGTCGCGGCGATGGCCGAGCGCGCGGGCTTGAACCAACGCACGCTCGAACGGCTGACCACCCGGGCGTTCGGCTTCCCGCCCAAGATACTGCTCCGCCGCCAGCGCTTCATGCGCAGTCTGGCGAACTTCATGCTCGACCCGTCGGGCAAGTGGAGCGCATCGATCGACACCCGATACTGCGACCAGTCGCATTTCGTGCGCGACTGCCGCGAGTTTCTCGGCATGACCCCGAGCGAGTATGCCGCGATGGACCACCCGGTGATGGCGAGCTTCCTGCGCGAGCGGCAGCGCGCCTACGGCAGCGCGGTGCAAACGCTCGACCCGCCCGCCAGGGGCTGACCGCGCGTTCCCACATGCGCTTTGCCTTGGCGGCGATTTCTCGCTAGCGGCGCGTGCCATGAACGAACTGCAATCGCGCAAGGACGAAGCCATCGCCGCGATCGCCGCGGCCGACACGCCCGAGGCGGTCGAAACGCTGCGCGTCGCGGCGCTCGGCAAGCAGGGCTGGATCAGCCTCGCGCTCAAGACGCTGGGCAGCATGTCGCCCGAGGAACGCCAGAGCCAGGCGCCTGCGATCCAGGCCGCGCGCGCCGAAGTCGCCGACGCGCTCGCCGCGCGCAAGGATGCGCTCGACGCCGCCGAGCTCGAACGCCGGCTGGCGAGCGAGACGCTCGACCTCTCGCTGCCCGCCCCCGAGGGGCCGAGGGGCTCGGTCCATCCGGTGAGCCAGGTGATGGACGAGCTGGCGGAAATCTTCGCCGATCTCGGCTTCTCGGTTGCGACCGGTCCCGAGATCGAGGACGAGTGGCACAACTTCACCGCGCTCAACATGGCCGAGACGCATCCGGCGCGCGCGATGCACGACACGTTCTACTTCCCCGACCGCGATGCCGAGGGGCGGCGTATGCTGCTGCGCACGCACACCTCACCGGTCCAGATCCGCAGCATGGTGGAGCAGGGCGCGCCGATCCGCATCATCGCGCCCGGCCGCGTCTATCGCAGCGACAGCGACGCCACCCACACCCCGATGTTTCACCAGATCGAAGGGCTGGTGATCGACCGCGACATCCATCTCGGGCACCTCAAGTGGACGCTCGAGACCTTCCTCAAGGCCTTCTTCGAGCGTGACGATATCGTGCTGCGCCTGCGCCCCAGCTATTTCCCCTTCACCGAACCTTCGGTCGAGGTCGATGTGGGCTGGCAGGACGTGAAGGGCAGGCGGGTGCTCGGCGGTGACGGAGACGCGCCCGGCCACGGATGGATGGAACTGCTCGGCAGCGGCATGGTCAATGCCCGCGTGCTCGAATTCGCCGGGCTCGACCCGGACGAATGGCAGGGCTTCGCCTTCGGCGTCGGCGTCGATCGGCTGGCGATGCTCAAATACGGGATGGACGACTTGCGCGCCTTCTTCGACGGCGACGGCCGCTGGCTGGCGCACTACGGCTTCTCCGCCTTCGACCAGCCGACGCTTTCCGCCGGGGTGGGAGCGCGCGCATGAAGTTCTCGCTCGAATGGCTCAGGCACTTCCTCGACACCGAGGCTTCGGTGGCGGAGATCGCGGCCGCGCTCAACGCCGTCGGCCACGAAGTCGAGGGGGTCGAGGACCCGGCGGAAAAGCTCGCGGGTTTCCGCGTCGCCGAAGTGCTCGCCGCCGGCCCGCATCCCGATGCCGACAAGCTGCAGGTGCTCACCGTCTCGACCGGTGACGGCGACCCGCTTCAGGTCGTCTGCGGCGCGCCCAATGCTCGCGCGGGGATGAAGGGCGTGCTCGGCCTGCCCGGCGCGGTGGTGCCGTCGAACGGCATGGAGCTGCGCAAGAGCGCGATCCGCGGGGTCGAATCGAACGGCATGATGTGCTCGGTCCGCGAGCTCGAACTGGGCGACGCGCACGAGGGCATCATCGAACTGCCCGCCGATGCGCCGGTGGGCGCGAGCTTCGCCGAATATCAGGCGACGAGCCCGGTGTTCGACGTCGCGATCACCCCCAACCGGCCCGATTGCATGGGCGTGCTCGGGATCGCGCGCGATCTCGCCGCGGCGGGGCTGGGTACGTTCAAGCCGCACGCCGCGCCCGAGATCGCGGGCGAGGGCGCGTGCCCGGTCGAGGTCCGCACCGACGATCCCGAGGGTTGCCCGGCGTTCTACGGCCGCGTGATCCGCGGCGTCGCCAACGGCAGCAGTCCCGAATGGATGCAGCGCCGCCTGATCGCCGCAGGCCAGCGCCCCATCAGCGCGATCGTCGACGCGACCAACTACCTCATGCTCGCCTTTGGGCGCCCGGCGCACGCCTACGACCTCGCGAAGCTCAGCGGCGCGGTGGTCGCGCGGCGCGCGAAGCCGGGCGAGACGGTCGAGGCGCTCAACGAGAAGACCTACACGCTCGACGAGACGATGACCGTGATCGCCGACGACGCGCAGGTGCACGACATCGGCGGGATCATGGGCGGGGAGCACTCGGGAGTGACCGAGGCCACCACCGACGTGCTGCTCGAGATCGCCTATTTCGATCCCGAGCGGATCGGCGTCACCGGGCGCAAGCTCGGCCTCGCCAGCGATGCGCGCACGCGCTTCGAGCGCGGTGTGGACCCCGCCTTCCTCGACGACGGGCTCGCGATCCTCACCGACCTGATCCTGCGCACTTGCGGCGGTACGGCCAGCGAAGTGGTGCGTGCTGGCATGCCACCGGTGGAGCCGAAAGTGATCGCGTTCGACCCGGCGCTGACGCAGCGGCTGGGCGGCGTCGAAGTGGACGAGACCGAGCAGCGCCGCATCCTCGAAGCGCTCGATTTCGCTGTCGAGGGCAATTGGCAGGTGACCGTCCCGCCGCGCCGCCACGACATCGAAGGCCCGGCCGACCTGGTCGAGGAAGTCGTGCGCATCCACGGGCTCGACAAGGTCGAGAGCGTGGCGCTGTCGCGCGCCGAGGGCGTCGCAAAACCGACCGCCACTCCGCTCCAGCAGGTCGAGCGCAAGCTGCGCCGCACCGCCGCCGCGCGCGGGCTGAACGAGGCGGTGACCTGGTCCTTCCTCCCCACCGCCGACGCCGCGCATTTCGCGGATGGCGCGGACCTGTGGGTGCTCGAGAACCCGATCAGCGAGGACATGAGAGCCATGCGCCCCTCGCTGCTCCCCGGCTTGATCGCGGCGGCCAAGCGTAACGCGGATCGCGGTACGGCGGGCAGCCGCCTGTTCGAGATCGGCCGCCGCTACTTCCGCGGCGAAAGCGGAGCGAGCGACGAGCGGCCGACGCTCGGCGTGGTGCTCGCGGGCGAGAAGACGCCGCGCGGCTGGGCCAGCGGCAAGGCGCAGGCGTTCGACGCCTACGACGCCAGGGCCGAGGCGATGGCGCTGCTCGAAGCCGCGGGCGCGCCGGTCGCCAACCTGATGGTCATGGGGGAAGCCGGGCCGCAGTTCCATCCCGGCCAGTCGGCCACCCTGCGGCTGGGGCCGAAGACCGTGCTCGCACGCTTCGGCGCGCTGCATCCCGCCACGCTCAAGGCGTTCGATATCGACGGGCCGGTGATGGCGGTCGAGATCTTCCTCGATGCTGTCCCGGCGAAGAGAGGCGGGAACGGGTTCGCCCGCGCGGCTTACGCGCCGCCCGCCTTGCAGGCGGTGACGCGCGACTTCGCCTTCCTCGTCCCCGCCGATCTGGCCGCGGCCGATCTGGTGCGCGCGGTGCGCGGCGCGGACAAGGCGGCGATCGTCGACGCGCGGGTGTTCGACGTCTTCGCCGGCCAAGGCGTGCCCGAGGGCAGGAAATCGGTCGCCGTCGAAGTCGTGCTCCAGCCGGGCGACAAGAGCTTCACCGATGCGGAAATCAAGGCGATCTCGGACAAGGTGGTCGCCGCCGCCGGCAAGCAGGGTGCGGAGCTGCGGGCATGAGCAAGGTCGCATTCGTAACCGGAGCCACCGCCGGGATCGGCGAGGCGACCGTGCGCAGCCTCGTCGCGAGCGGCTGGCGCTGCGTCGCCACGGGGCGGCGCAAGGAGCGGCTCGACGCGCTGGTGGCGGAGCTGGGCGCAGACACGGTTCATCCGGCCCTGTTCGACGTGCGCGACGAGGCGGCGATGGATGCCGCCCTCGCGGCGCTGCCAGAGGCGTTCGCGGGGATCGATCTGCTGGTGAACAATGCGGGCCTCGCGCAGGGGCTCTCGCCCGCGCAGGAAGCGGACCTCGCCGACTGGCGCACGATGATCGACACCAACGTCACCGCGATGGTCGTGCTGACGCGCAAGC
>CAMPIA010000114.1 GCA_946886175.1 uncultured Altererythrobacter sp. | reverse complement strand
GTGGCTGAGCTGGCTCGCGCCAAAGGACGGGGTGATGAACGTGTGGCTGGCGCCGGCCTCCGACCCCGTCGCCGCCAGAGCGATGACCGATGCGACCGAGCGCCCGATCCGCTCGTACTTCTGGGCGCCCGACGGGCGCAGCCTGCTCTACATCCAGGACAAGGGCGGGGATGAGAACTTCCTGCTCTACGGCGTCGACGTCGCCACCGGCGGGGAAACCACGCTCACCCCGTTCGAGAACACGCGGGTCCAGCTGGTCGGAACCTCCGAGACGATCCGCGACAAGGTCCTCGTCGGGCTCAACAACCGCGATCCGCGCTACCACGACGTCCACCTGCTCGATCTCAACAGCGGCGAACTGGCGCTGGTGCAGCAGAACGACGGCTACGCGGGCTTCCTCGCCGACGACAATCTCGATCTGCGCCTGGCGTTGCGCCCCAATGCCCAAGGGGGAATGGACTTCTTCCAGATCGTCGACGGCGAGATCGCGGCCGAACCGACCGCGAGCACCGGGCTCGAGGATTCGCTTACCACCCAGCCCGCCGGTTTCACCACCGACGGCAAGACCATGTTCTGGATCGACAGCCGCGGCCGGAACACCGCCGCGCTGATCGCGCAGGATGTCGCCACCGGCGCGACCACGGTGATCGCCGAGAACGACAAGGCCGACGTCGGCGGCGCGATGACCGATCCCAAGACCGGCGAGATCGAAGCCTACAGCTTCACTTACCTGACCACCGAATGGACCGCGATCGATCCCGGGATCGAGGCTTCGCTCGCGTGGCTCGACGAGCGGCTGGAGGGCGAGTTCGGCGTCCAGTCGCGGACCGAGGACGATGGCAAGTGGGTGGTATGGAACGATCCGCTGACCGCGCCCACCGCGACCTACATCTACGACCGCGGCGCGCAGACGCTGACCGAGTTCTACACCTCGCGGCCCGAGCTCGAGAACGCACCGCTCCAGACGATGCACCCGCTCGAGCTCACCTCGCGCGATGGGCTGACGCTGCCCTCATACCTCACCCTGCCCCCCGGCTCGGACCCCGACGGCGATGGCGTACCGGGCGAGGCGGTGCCAATGGTGCTCGTGGTTCACGGCGGGCCGTGGGCGCGCGACGGCTACGGCTACAACTCGTATCACCAGTGGCTGGCCAACCGCGGGTATGCGGTGCTCAGCGTCAATTTCCGCGGCTCGACCGGGTTCGGCAAGGAGTTCATCTCCGCCGGCGATCTCGAATGGGGGCGCAAGATGCACGACGACCTGATCGACGCGGTCGACTGGGCGATCGCCGAAGGGATCGCCGCGCCCGACAAGGTCGCGATCATGGGCGGCTCCTACGGCGGCTACGCCACGCTCGCGGGGCTGACCTTCACGCCCGAGAAGTTCGCCTGCGGGGTCGATATCGTCGGCCCGTCGAACCTCAAGACGCTGCTCGAGACGATCCCGCCCTACTGGGCGCCGGTCATCGCGCAGTTCCACGAGCGGATGGGCAACCCGAACACGCCCGAGGGGCTGGCGATGCTCAAGGAGCGCAGCCCGCTCTATGCGGCGGACGAGATCGTCAAGCCGCTGCTGATCGGCCAGGGCGCGAACGATCCGCGGGTCAAGCAGGCCGAAAGCGACCAGATCGTGGCGGCGATGACAGCGTCCGATATCCCCGTCACCTACGTCCTCTTCCCCGACGAGGGGCACGGCTTCGCCAACCCGGCGAACAACATCGCGTTCAACGCGGTCGCGGAAAACTTCCTCGCCACCTGCCTGGGTGGCCGGGCCGAGCCGATCGGCGCCACGGTGACCGGCTCGTCGGCGCAGATCGTCGAGGGCGCGGAACACGTGAAGGGGCTGGAAGCCGCGCTCGGAAGCTGACGCTCACGTAAAGCGCTGGCAAAGCGGGCCGCGCGCGGATAATCCCTCGCGCGGCCTGTTTTTGGGCGGCCTGTTTTTTCGGGAGAGGGCGGCATGGCGGTACGCAAGGCGATCTTCATCACCGGCGGCGGATCGGGCATCGGGCGCGCGATCGCGGAATTGTTCGGCGCGCGCGGCTGGTTCGTCGGCCTCGGCGACATCGACGGACCCGGAATGCAGGAGACGCTGCGCCGGATCGGCCACGGTTTCACTTACGCGCACAAGTTCGACGTTCGCGACCGCGCGGCGTGGGGCAGCGCGCTCGATGCTTTCTCCACCGCTTCGGGCGGACGGATCGACGTGCTCGCCAACAACGCCGGAATCCCGCTCGGCGGGTCGCTGTCGGACAATACGGTCGAGGAGATCGACCGCTGCATCGACATCAACCTCAAGGGCGTGTTCTACGGCGCGCAGGCCGCCTTGCCGCATCTCAAGAAAGCCGCCCCAGGCAGCTGCCTGCTCAACACCGCAAGCGCGGCGGGCATCTACGGCACCAGCGGGGCCTCGGTCTATTCGGCGACCAAGTTCGGCGTGCGCGGGATGACCGAGGCGCTCGACGCCGAATGGGCCGAGTTCGGGATCGAGGTCCGCAGCCTGTGCCCCGGCTTCATCGACACCCCGCTGCTCGAACATACGCCCAACCAGGCGAGCAACGAGGCGATCCGCGACCGGGTGAAAGCGGCCGGGCTCGAGATCACCCCGGTCGAGAAAGTCGCGGAGGCCGCGTGGGAGGCGGTCCACGGCGAGAAGCTGCACACGCTGGTGGGCCAGACCGCTCGCCGCCTCGCCTTCGCCTCGCGCTGGCTGCCAAGCCGCGTGCGCAAGATGGCGCGCAGCACGAGCCGACCGCTGGGGCAGTAATCGGTTCTTCGAGACGAAGGTTCAGGCTGCGGCTGAAAGCCCGTCTCGAAGGACCGCTCGCAGATTCAGACCAGCGCGTCGATCGCCTTCGCCATGTCCGCGTCGCGCCGCGACAGTCCGCCCGCATCGTGGGTGGTGAGCGTGATTTCGACCCGGTTGTAGACGTTGAACCACTCGGGATGGTGATCGGCCTTGTCGGCGAGCAGCGCGACGCGGGTCATGAAGCCGAACGCTTCGTTGAAGTCGGCGAACTTGAACGTCCGCTCGATCGCCGCGCCGTCGCGCGCGAGCGACCATTCGGGGTGCGCGCGCAGCAGCGCGTCGCGTTCGGCATCGGTCAGCCTGGTCACGGCCATGTCGTGTCTCCTTGTTCGAGGGGCGGCTTTCGCTTAACCCGCCGCCCCATGCAAGCGCACCTCGCCGCGACCGACATTGCCTGCCGTCGCGGCGACCGGGTGCTGTTTCGCGGGGTCTCGCTGTCGCTTGCGCCGGGAGAGGCATGCCATGTCGCGGGGGCCAACGGGATCGGCAAGACCAGCCTGATCCGCGTGCTCGCCGGGCTGCTGCGGCCTTTCGCCGGGTCGGTCGAGCGCGCCGGAGCGATCGCACTGCTCGACGAACGCCACGCGCTCGATCCGCAACTGCCGCTCGGCCGTGCGCTGGCGTTCTGGAGCGGGCTCGACGGTGCCTCGGGCAACGAATACACCAGCCGCCTCGGCCTCGCCGATCTCGCCGAGGTGCCGGTGCGCTACCTCTCGACCGGGCAGACCAAGCGCGGGGCGCTTGCCCGCCTGCTCGCTCAGGGCGCACCCGTCTGGCTGCTCGACGAGCCGCTCAACGGGCTCGACAGCAGCGGAATCGAACTGGTCGAGACGCTCATCGCCGAACACCGCGCGGCGGGCGGGCTGTGCGTGGTCGCCTCGCACCAGCCGATCGCGCTCGGCGACGCAACGCGGCTCGAAATCGCCGAGTTCGCCGCGTGATCGCCCGCCTCCTCGCCCGCGATCTCGCGCTGCTGATGCCCGGCGGGCGACGCGGCGGGGCGATGCTGCCGCTGCTGTTCTTCCTCGCGGTGGCGATGCTCTACCCGTTCGCGGTCGGGCCCGACGCGCCGCTGCTCGCGCGCACCGGCGGCGGGGTGATCTGGGTCGCCGCGCTGCTCGCCGCGATCCTGCCGCTCGACCGGCTGGTCGCGCCCGATCTCGAAGCGGGCGTGTTCGATCAGCTCGCGCTGCGCGGCGTGTCGGAGGAACTGGCGATGGCGGTGCGTCTGCTCGCGCACTGGCTCGCCTTCGCGCCGCTGCTGCTGCTGGCCTCGCTCCCCGCCGCCGCGCTGCTCGGCCTCGGCGGTGCGACCGTGCGCGCCGTGCTCCTCGGCCTGCTCGCGGGCACGCCGGGCCTCGCCGCGATCGGCCTGCTGATCGCAGCGCTGACCGCGAGCCTGCGCACCGGCGCGGCGCTCGCCGGACTGCTGCTGATCCCGCTGTCGGTGCCGATCCTGATCTTCGGCGCCGGCGCCCTGGCCCGCCCAGACGCCAGCGGCCTCGCCTTCGCCGCCGCGATCAGCCTGGCACTGGTGGCGCTGACGCCGTTCGCCGCAGGTGCTGCGCTGAGGGCCGCGCGGGAGGCTTGAAAGGTTGATTCTTAGGCTTTCGACTTTCGAAGGTCATTAAAGGACCTCAGCGCAGCCGAGGATGCAATATAGATGAAAGGCTGCTCAATGAGCCGATTCAATTGACGAATTCGATCCACCTGCTTGCCGCCGATGTACGCGTAACAACCACACTGAAGGAAACGCCCGACGAATGGTTTGAAGTCTTTAGCTGCCCGAAGCTGGTATTGCCTGTTTTCGAATCGAACCCACCGGAGGCGATTACGAAAGTGAACCGTGCGTTCAGCAGATTCGGAGACATGAACCCACGATCCTATCAATTGAACGACATAGAACTTCGAGGAGTAGTTTGTCCGGTAACGGCTATCGCCTTCCGGCAATCTTTGTTCGTCACTGACATATTGCCAAAAAAATCGCCCGGCAAATATATCATCCGAAGCGGTCGTCGGTCTGACTTCAACCGCTGCCTTGGAGGGCTTCTTCTGTGCCATGTCCGAACGACCAGACCGCAGCTCTAAAACGTCAAACGTAAGGCGGCTTGTGCAGGCCCGTCTGGCTCAGCGTGAAGATCTCGTTGCCCGCTTCGGTCACGCCGATCGAGTGTTCGAACTGGGCCGACAGGCTCTTGTCGCGGGTCACCGCGGTCCAGCCATCCTTGAGCATCTTCACCCACGGGCGGCCGAGGTTGATCATCGGTTCGATGGTGAAGAACATGCCG
>CAMPIA010000113.1 GCA_946886175.1 uncultured Altererythrobacter sp. | reverse complement strand
GCCACGAGCGCGCCTTGCAGCCCATCGCCTGGAGCGTGAGCGCGAGCAGCCCGCTCGTCACCTGCTCGCCGCTCGCGACCACCACGTCGTATTCGGCCGGATCGTAGAGCGCGTTGGCCTCGCGGCAGAAGTTCACCAGCCGGTCGGTCTCACCCGCCATCGCGCTGACCACCACGGCGACCTCGTGGCGTTCGCCATCTCGGGCGGCCTGCTGCTTGCGCACGATATTGGCCACGCGGCGGATGCGCTCGGTGCCGGCCATCGAGGTGCCGCCGAATTTCATCACGATCCGGGCCAAGCGTCGCGCTCCTGCTGGAAGTGCCTGAGCGGCGCTGTTAGGGGGGCGGCATGAGCGATGCAACACCATCGGGTGCAACCAAAACTACGGCCGGGCAAACCATCCGGCCGGGCGAGGCCGCGCACTTCGGCAAGCTCGCGCGTGACTGGTGGGACCCGAAGGGCTCCTCGGCCATGCTGCATCGGCTCAACCCGGTACGGCTCGGTTTCCTGCGCGCGGCGATCGATGCGCATTGGGGCAGCGATCCCGACGGCTTGCGGCCGCTCGCGGGCAGGAGCGCGCTCGACGTCGGCTGCGGCGCGGGATTGCTATGCGAACCTTTGGCGCGGCTCGGCGCCGACGTAACCGGAGTCGACGCCGCGCCCGAGAACGTCGCCGCCGCCGCGCACCACGCCGAGGGCGGCGGGCTCGACGTGCGTTACATGGCGGGCGAGATCGATGCGCTGGACATCGGCGCCTTCGATCTGGTGGTTTCGATGGAAGTGCTCGAGCATGTCGCCGACAAGCCTGCCTTCCTCGCCGCGCTCGCCGCACGGCTTGCGCCGGGCGGGCTGATGGTCCTCTCGACCCCCAACCGCACGCCGCAGTCCCGCCTGCTGCTGGTCGGCGCGGCCGAGGCGCTGGGCGCGATCCCCCGGGGAACGCACCATTGGGACGACTTCGTCACGCCGGAGGAACTGCGCGCGCTGCTCGCCGATGCCGGGCTGACGATGGGAAGCCCGCGCGGCATCGCCTTCTCGCCCGGCAAGGGGCTGCATCTGTCGGACAATATGGCGCTGAATTTCATCGTCACCGCGACCCGGGTCTAGCGCCGCCGCAACCGCCTGCGATGACGCACGACCGGCCCGATCAGCGGCAGCGCGACCGCGACCGCGACATCGAACACCGCGACGGGGTGCCCGCCCTCCATCGATTCAGCGCGCCGGGCACGCCGCGCCATCGCGCGCGGCGACCGCGATGGCGGGATCGTCGGTAAAGACCCCGTCGACGCCCGCGCGCGCCAGCAGCGTCCACAACTGCTCGGGGCAACCGCGCGCCGCGTCGCCCTCAGCGCCCTCTGCGCCGCGCCGCAGCGGCGGCGGCAGGAAGGCGTTCTCCTTGCGCAGCGTCCACGCATGGACCTCGAGCCCGGCTGCATGCGCGGCGGTGACGAGGCCGCTCGGCGTGCCGTCCATCTCGAGCACGAGCCGGATGTCCGCGCCGACCGCGTCGGCATAGTCCGCGATCCGCGCCATGCCGTCCATCGTGACCATCTCGGCATAGCGCAGGCCGGGGTCGTCCGCCGGTCCGCCTTCGGCAGCGACGAGCTGGACCAGCTTGTGTTCGCTGCGCTGCGCCAGCCGTTTCAGCGGCGCGACCTCGAAGCTCTGAATGAAGATCGGATCGCCAGGCCCGATCCCTGCCGCATCGAGTTCGCGCAGCAGCAGGTCGACGGTATCGATGCCCGCGCTCCGGAGCAGGAATGTCGGATGCTTGAGCTCGGGATAGAGGCCGATCGGTCGCCCGGTCTCGGCTTCCTTGGCTTTCACCAGCGCGACGATTTCGGCGAAAGTCGGCACCGGATAGAGCCCGTCGAACCGCGCGTTGGCCGGGCGCAGGCGCGGCAGCCGCTCCGTCGCGCGCAGCGTGCGCAGCTCGGCAAGCGTGAAATCCTCGACGAACCAGCCGGTCACGCTCCGGCCGTCGATTTGCTTGGTCCGCTTGCGATCCGCGAATTGCGCACGCGCGGCCACGTCGGTCGTGCCCGAAATCTCGTTCTCGTGCCGCGCGACCAGCACGCCGTCCTTCGTCGGCACGAGGTCGGGCTCGATATAGTCCGCACCCTGATCGATCGCGCGTTCGTAGGCCGCCAGCGTGTGCTCGGGCCGCTCGCCGCTCGCACCACGGTGCGCGATCACCAGCACCGCGTCGTGCGCCTGCGCCAGCGCCGGTGCGGCGGCCAGGCATGCCAGCAGCGCCGTTAGGCCAATCTTGACCATCGTGTGCGATGCTCGTGCGGTCATGCTGAAGAAATTCCTCGTCGTGGCGGTTGCCGGGATCGGCCTCATCTACGGGTCTGGCAGCGATCTCGCCTCGGTCAAGCGCGCGCTGCTGGGCGCGGCGGACGAGAACGCGCGCGGCTTCACCGCATCCGAGGACGGCGGCTGGGGCGACGACACGGCCTACTGAAGCGCCGCTTCCCACTCCTGCTCCACAAACCCGATCAGCACGCCGCCCGGGTGCTCGACCACGGGCCGCTTGATCATGCTCGGGTGTTGTTGCAGCAGTGTGACCGCCTTCTCGGCGTCGATATCGGCCTTCTCCGCATCGGACAGCTTGCGAAAAGTCGTGCCGCGCCGGTTGAGCACCGTGTCGACGCCCGCGGCCGCGATCCAGCGGCGCAGCTTGGCGTGGTCGGCCCCTTCCTTCTTGTAGTCGTGGAACGCGTACTCGACGCCCTGCGCATCGAGCCATTTGCGCGCCTTCTTGACCGTGTCGCAATTGGGAATGCCGTACACGTCGATGCTCATACCTCGTCCTTGCTCCTGAATTCGTGGATGCGTGGGCTGTCGCAGGCGAACAGCGTGTAATCGGCGTAGAACTCGCCGCGCCCGCGCGCCTGCACGCTGCGGTGTTCGGCAAGACGGCCCCAGGCACGTGCCGAGGCTTCGTCCACCCATTCGGAGAGCGCGATGACCTCGCCGTCCTCGGCGGTATAGCTCTTGAACGAGAGGTAGCCGGGCTGCGCCTGCGCCATGGCGAGCATCCGTTCGGCTTCGGCGTCGTAGGCCGCGTAGTCGATATCGGCGCGCTTGCGGTTGCGGAACACGACGAGGAACATCAGTCTTTCCTCAGATGCGCATCGGCGATGGCGACCGCGAGCGCATCGGCGGCATCGGCTCCGGCGACGACCGCGCCGGGCAGAAGAATCTTGAGCATCGCCTGGACCTGTCCCTTCTCCGCCGCGCCGGTGCCGACGACCGCCTTCTTGACCAGCCGCGCAGCGTGCTCGCGCACCTCGAGCCCCGCCGCCCCGCACGCCGCGAGCACCGCGCCGCGCGCCTGCGCGAGCTTCAGCGTCGATTGCGGGTTCTTGTTGACGAAGATTTCCTCGGCCGCGGCGCGGTCGGGCCGATGCTTCGCGATCACCTCGGCCAGCCCCGCCTGAAGCGCGGCGAGCCGCTGCGCCATCGGCGCCTTGGCATCGGTCGGTATTTGGCCGTTGGCGACATGCGACAGCCGCGAACCCTCGGTCCGCACGAGCCCCCAGCCGGTGCAACTGAGCGAGGGATCGAGGCCGAGGATCAGCAAGGTCCAATCCTCCCCCTCTGGGGGAGGGGGACCGCGCGCAGCGCGGTGGTGGGGGCCTGGCATGCAAGCCATCCCCCCTCCGTCGACCCTGCGGGTCGCCACCTCCCCCAAAGGGGGAGGATTTCGGTCAACCCAGCTTCTCCATCACCTCGTCGGGTATCTCGTAATTGCCCCACACCGTCTGCACATCGTCGTCGTCGTCGAGCGCATCGACCAGCTTGAGCAGGGTCGAGGCGTTGCCCTCGTCCATCTCGACGGTCACGTTCGGCTTCCACGCGAGCTTGACGTTCTCCGCCTCGCCCAGCGAACTTTCGAGCGCGCCGGCGACTTCGTGCAGCGCCTCCATCTCGGTCCAGATGGCGTGCCCGCCTTCGTCGCTTTCGACGTCGTCCGCGCCCGCCTCGATCGCGGCTTCGAGCACCTTCTCCTCGTCGCCCGCGTCCGCGCCGTATTCGATCAGGCCCTTGCGCTCGAACCCGTGCGCGACCGAACCTTCGGTGCCGAGGTTGCCGCCGTTCTTGCTGAACGCGGTGCGCACCGAGGTCGCGGTGCGGTTGCGATTGTCGGTCAGCGCCTCGACGATGATCGCGACGCCGCCCGGGCCGTAACCTTCGTAACGCACTTCCTCGTAATTCTCGTCGTCGCCGCCCGACGCCTTGTCGATCGCGCGCTGGATATTGTCCTTGGGCATCGACTGCGCCTTGGCGTTGTTCACCGCCAGCCGCAGGCGCGGATTCATGTCGGGATCGGGGGTGCCCATCTTCGCCGCGACGGTGATCTCGCGGCTGAGCTTGGAGAACATGGAGGAGCGCTTCTTATCCTGCGCGCCCTTGCGGTGCATGATGTTCTTGAACTTGGAATGGCCTGCCATGGGTACCTTCGTACTTTGTGGATGGTGCGGCCTCGCGCCGGGCGCGCGCCGCATCGTCACGCGCTCCTAGCGAAGCTGCCGCAGAGGAGCAATCAGGGCGCGATATCGAAGTGCAGCACATGCTCGCGCGTGCCGAGCTTGTCGTAAAGCGCAATCGCGGGCTCGTCCTCGGGCTGGGTATCGGCCTGGACGTAGATGACCCAGGCGCCCGCCTCGCGCGCTACGCGGCGCAAGTCGTCGATCAGACCGGTGGCCACGCCCCGCCGCCGCCAGCTGTGGACGACCGCGAGATCGTAAATGTAGATCTCGCTGCGCGCCTGCTCGAACTTGGGCAGGACATAGGCCGCGAGCGCGCCGATCATGTCGCCATCCGCCTCGGCGACCAGCAGGATCGTGTCGGCGCGGGCAAGCAAGCCTTCGGCGTAGGCGTCGTCGGGCGGGTTGGCATCGTAGCTCTCGCGGTCTTCGAACACGTCGGCGAACAGCCGGTTCATCGCGCGAAAGCGCGGTATGGCGCCCGGCCCGAGGCGCGCGACCGAGAAATCGGCCACGACGCTAGATCTTCACCGCGGTCCCGCTGGCGGAGACCATCAGCATCGAGCCGGTGTCGCCGATCACCTCGTAGTCGAGGTCGACGCCCACCACCGCGTTGCCGC
>CAMPIA010000112.1 GCA_946886175.1 uncultured Altererythrobacter sp. | reverse complement strand
TGGCGGTTCTCAACGAAGAACAGGAAATGCTGCGCGACATGGCGCGCGACTGGGCGACCAACGAAAGCCCCGTCGCAGCCTTTCGCAAGGTCCGTGCGGGCGGTGCGCCCGAGGCGTTCGACCGCGAAGCCTACGGCGCGATGGCGCAGATGGGCTGGACCGGGGTGATCGTGCCCGAGGCGCACGGCGGGTCGGACTTCGGCTGGCTTTCGGCCGGGCTGGTGGTCGAGGAACTGGGCAAGACGCTGACCGCGAGCCCGCTGGTGGCGAGCACGCTGGCCGCAGCGGCGATCGTGCTCGGCGGGAGCGAGGAGCAGAAGGCGAAGTGGCTCCCCCGGCTCGCGAGCGGCGAGACAATCGGCACACTCGCGATTGACGAGGGGCCGCGGCACGATCCGGCCAAGATCGCGGCCAGCGTATCGGGCGGCAAGCTGTCGGGCACGAAGGCCTTCGTCCACGAAGCGCACGGGGCGCACCTGTTCGTTGTGGCCGCGCAGGACGGGCTCTACCTGGTCGAGGCGGGCGACGGCGTATCGCTCTCCGATCGCAAATTGACCGACCAGCGCAGCCACGCCGAGGTGACGTTCGACGGCGCCCCCGCGGACAAGCTCGAGGGCGGCGGCGACAGCCTTCTCGAGGACATGCTCGACCGTGCGCGCATCCTCACCGCGTGCGAGATGCTCGGCATGGCGCAGGCGGTGTTCGACACCACGCTCGATTATCTGAAGCAGCGCGTCCAGTTCAACCAGGTGCTCGCCACCTTCCAGGCGCTTCAGCACCGCATGGCCGACCTGTTCGGCGATCTGGCGATGATGCGCTCGGCGGTGGAGGGCGGTCTGCAAGCGCTCGACAGCGGGTTCGGCGTGGCGCGGGCGGCGACGATCGCCAAGGCCGAGGCCAATCGCGTGCTCCACGCGATCAGCCGCGAAGGCGTCCAGCTCCACGGCGGGATGGGCATGACCGACGAATACGACGTCGGCTTCTACCTGAAGCGCGCGCGCGTGCTCGAGGCGAGCTGGGGCAGCACCCCCTATCTGCGCGACCGTTTCGCGAAGATCGGCGGCTACTGAGGCGTTGGATCCGCTCGAGGATCCCGATGGACTTTCCGACGGGGCCGGCGTCCGACCCAGTGACCGGCAGCGGGCGCTGGCCGAACATGCGCGGTTCGTCGACGAGAACCTGAAGCGTAACTACCGCGCGAATTTCATCCACGGCGTGCTGGGGATGACCGGATTCCGCCTGATCTACGCGCCGACGATCATCCCCGCCTACCTCATGCTGCTGACCGGCAGCGCCGCTGCGGTCGGGCTCGGCAGCGCGCTGCTACAGCTCGGCGCGACGATCAGCCCGATCGCGAGCGGCGCGCGGATCGAACACCGCAGCCACATCCTGCCTTACGCGATCCGCGTCGGCTCGCTGATGCGGCTGATGATCCTCGGGCTCGCGCTTTCGGGCTGGTTCCTCACCGGCGACGCATTGCTGCTCGCGACCTTCGCCTGCTTCCTTCTGCTCGGCTTCTTCACCGGCGCGCAGCGGGTCGCATTCCAGATGCTGATGAGCAAGCTGATCCCGATCCGCAAGCGCGGCCGGCTGCAAGGCTACCGCAACTTCGCCGGCGGGCTGATCGCGGCGGTGCTCGCCTGGGTCGCGGGCAACTACTTCATCGCCGGCGACTGGCTGGGCAACGGCTACGCGACGACGTTCCTGTTCGCCTTCGTGCTGACGAGCGCGGGACTGGTCGTGCTCAGGTCGATGATCCGCGAGCCGGCCGCGCCGCTCGCGCGCCCGCAAATGCCCTTTCGCGAGCGGATTCGCGAGTTCCCACAACTCCTCGCGGACCGCGACTTCGCGAACTTCCTCGGCGCGCACAGTTTCGCGACGATGGCGCGGGTCGGCGCGCCGTTCTGGACGGTCTATGCGGGCAGCCTCCTCGGCCTCGACGGCGCCTTGATCGGCGGCTTGAGTTTCGTGTTCCTCGGCTCGGATACCGTGTCGAACATCGTCTGGGGGCCGATGGGGGACCGCTTCGGATTCCGCATCGTCTATGCGCTCTCGCTGCTGTGCTCGATCGCGGGGGTCGCGCTGCTGGTGATGGCGGATACGGCGCTGCCGGTTTACGGGGCCTTCGTCCTGCTCGGTTTCGGCGGCTCGGGCTGGATGCTGGCCTCGACCACAATGGTGCTCGAATTCGGCGAGCAGCAGGACACGCCGATGCGGCTCGCCTTCGTCACCACGGTCGAAGGCGCGATCGCGGCGAGCGGGCCGGTGGCCGCGGGGCTGATCGTCGTCGCCTGGGGCTTCGCGCCGCTCTTCGCACTGGTGCTCGGCGCGCTGGCGATCGCACTGCTCCTGATCGTGCTCAGAGTGCGCGAACCGCGCGATCTCTCCAGCAGCTACCCGTCGACCGGCGCCAGAAGGCCGGAGGACAGCGTCGAGATGTAAGTGCGGATCGCCAGATCCGGATCGCCGAAACGCTCGGCCCAATTGCGCGCCTCGTAGGCGCTGTTGAGGGTCGACATGATGATCTGGCTGGCGACGAGCGGGTCGATCGCGCGCACCGATCCGTCGCCGATCCCATCGATCAGCATCCCGGCGAAGCGCCGCGCGAGCCGGTTCGAGCGCGTCACCACATCGACCTTGTGCTCGCTTTCGAGCGCCTGGAGCGCGGTGGTGCGCAGCAATGGCATGGCGTCGTAAAACTGCACGTCGAGCAGTTCGCCGAGCACACTCGACAGCCGCGTCCAGTAGTCCGCCTCGATCCCCTGCCCGGCCATCTGCACCGCGGAAAGCCGGTCGTAGCTGCGCTGGAAACAGGCGAGCACGAGATCGTCCTTGGCGTCGTGATGATGATAGAAGCTGCCCTTGGTGACGTTGAGCGACCTGGCGATGCGGTTGACCGAAGCCCCGCGATAACCGCGCTGGTTGATCATGACCGTCGCCGCGCGCAGGAATTCGTCGTTCTGGCTGGGCTTCGCTGCGTATTGCGAACGCCAGGTCCCGTTCTCGAGCGGTTGCGGCCGCCATTCCCCACGGCTGGCGGGAATGCCGTGCGCGAGAATGTCGAACATGCGCTCGCCCACGCGCGGGAAGTCGAGCGAGGAATAGCGCAGCGACCACACCGGCCACCACATCATCGCCTCGAGCAGCACGTGCGCGCGGGCGGAGAACAGCGCGTGCGCATGGTCCGACTGCGCCTGCCCAAAAAAGCCGCGCACCAGCTTCACCACTTCGCGATAGCGCGTCAGCAGCGGCGCCTGCGCCTCGGGGTCGAGCGTGCGGATTTCGGACAGCGCGGTCACCAGTCCCCGCTCCCCCTGGCGGATGCGGGTGCGCAGCGCGACGTGATCGGCGATATAGCGGCGCAGCCGTGCGGGCGGATCGGGTTCGGCCAGCGCGTCGGCCGCCATCCGCTCCATCAGGTCGAGCGTCGCCTCGTAAACCGCGACAACGAGCTGTTCCTTGCGCGAGAAATAATACGTGATGCTGGTCGCGTTGAGCCCGATCGCGCGCGCGACATCGGACAGCGTGGTGGCCTTTACCCCGGCATCGTTGATCAGCACCGAGGCGGCATGGATGATGGCCTGGCGCTTTTCGCCGAACCGTCTCGTCTCCGCACTCTTGCTCGCCATCGGGTCCCCCGTTTCAGGCCCGTTACATCAGCCCGGGCGGACGTGCCAAGGGCATGCGGCGGCGCATCCCCGGCGTCCGGGCCCTAAAACAGCGCGGCAAGATCCTTCTTGAGGATCTTGCCGTTGGCGTTGCGCGGCAGAGTGTCTTCGGTGAAGACGACCCGCACCGGCACCTTGAACTTGGCGAGCCGCGCCGCCACCCATGCCTTGAGTTCGTCTTCGCTCGCGCGCGTCCCGGGTGCGAGATGGACCACCGCCGCCGGCTCTTCGCCCAGCTGCTGGTGCGGCAGGCCGATCAGCGCGGCGTCGGTCACCGCCGGATGGTCGTAGAGCACGTTCTCGACCTCGGACGAATAGATATTCTCACCCCCGCGGATGATCATGTCTTTCGCCCGGTCGACGATATAGCAGAACCCCTCGTCGTCGAGCCGCGCGAGGTCGCCGGTGCGGACCCAGCCGTCGACGAATGTCTCCGCGGTGGCTTCGGGATTGTTCCAGTAGCCCTTCACCACCATCGGCCCGCGCGCCCAGAGCTCTCCGACTTCGCCGGTGGGCATTTCGGCAGTGCCGTCCTCGTTCATGATCTTGAGGTCGGCCACCGCCACCGGCGGGCCGCAACTGTCCGGACGATTGAGGTAGTCCTCGCTGGAATGGCCGGTGACTGTCGCCATCGTCTCGGTCATCCCCCAGCCGTTGCCGGGCAGGGCACCGAAGACCTCGCGGATCTTGCGCACGAGCTCGGGTGCGGAGGGCGCGCCGCCATAGGCGATCGCCTCGATGCTCGAGAGATCGTAGTTCTTGCGCGCCGGATGCTCGATCAATTGCCAGGCGATCGTCGGAACCCCGCCGGTGGCGTTGACCTTCTCGCGCTCGATCAGCTCGAACGCCTTCAGCGGATCCCACTTGTGCATGAAGATCAGCGTGTTGCCCGCCGCGACATTACCCATCAGCCCGGCCGAGCAGGCGGTGACATGGAACAGCGGGATCACGGTGAGGCCGACCTTGTGCGCCGGCAGGGGCAATTCCTCGCCCCGGCGAAGAACCGCGCAAGCGGCGTTGTAGCCGCTCGACATGATATTCGTCGTCAAGTTCCGGTGCGTGCCGAGTGCGCCCTTCGGGCTCCCTGTGGTGCCGCTGGTGTAAAAGATCGTGGCGTCGTCATCGGGCGCGATTTCGACCTCGGGCAGCTCGGCCTGGGGCAGATCGGCGTATTCCGGGGGTATGCCGACCACGCTTTCGAGTCGTTCGGCGCCCTCGGGCTCGCCCTCGCAGCGCGAGACGAACACGGTCGCAAGATCGCGGCATTCGGCCCGGTGCGGGGCGATCCGATCCCATCGCTCGTCGTCGCAGACGAGCAGCTTCGTGCCCGAATTGCTCAGGCCGTAGGCCAGCTCCGGCCCGGTCCACCAGGCGTTGAGCGGCACGGCGATCGCACCGATCGTCACCGCGGCGAAGAAGGCGACCGGCCATTCGGGCAGGTTGCGCATCG
>CAMPIA010000111.1 GCA_946886175.1 uncultured Altererythrobacter sp. | reverse complement strand
GCCACAGCTTGTCGCCGCTCGCCTTGCCCGCCGCGAGCAGATCGTCGGCGAGCGCATCGTCGTTGGCGAAGACGCCCGCGTGTTCGCTGCCGAGCGAGATCACCATCGCCCCGGTCAAGGTCGCGAAATCGACGATCCGCTTCGGCGAGTATTCCTGCTGCGTCCAGTGCAGCGCGTCGCTGAGCACCAGCCGCCCTTCGGCGTCGGTGTTGAGCACCTCGATCGTCTGGCCCGACATCGAAGTGAGCACGTCGCCCGGGCGGATCGCGTTCCCGTCGGGCATGTTCTCGACCAGCCCGACCACGCCGACGACGTTGACCTTCGCCTTGCGCTTGGCGATCGCCAGCATCGCGCCCACGACTGCGCCCGCACCGCCCATGTCCCACTTCATATCTTCCATGCCCGGTCCGGGCTTGATCGAGATGCCGCCGGTATCGAACGTGACGCCCTTGCCGACGAACGCGGTCGGGGCCTCGCCGCCGCCGCCGTTCCAGGCGATCGCGAGCAGGCGCGAGGGCTGCGCCGAACCCTGCCCGACACCGAGCAACGCGCCCATGCCGAGCTCGGCCATCGCGTCTTCGTCGAGCACGGTCAGTTCGGCGCCGGTGCCATCGAAGGCTGCGCGGCACTTCTCGACGAAGCTCAGCGGGAAGACCTTGTTGGGCGGCTCGGTCACGAGCTCGCGAGTGAACTCGACCCCTTCGGCCAGCGCCGATTCCACCGTCCACGCCGCCTCGGCCCCGTCGGGCGCGGCGACCGCGACCACGGTTTCGAGCGAACGCTTCTGCTCGTCTTTGAGCCGGGTGCGGTAGGCGTCGTGCCGCCATGCGCGCAGCCGAAGGCCGAGCAATACCGCCGCGGCCTCCTCGGCCGAGAGCTTGCTATCCGCGAAATCGATCGCGAGCGTTCTTTCACCCGAGCACAGATACTTGGCCGCGAGCGCCGCGCCCGCCTTCTCCAGATTGGCGATGCGCCCATCGGCGTCGGGCTCGCCAGCGCCAGCCAGCGCGACGCGCACTACCGCGCCCTCGCGCTCGGCGAAGCCTTCGAACAGCTCGCCCGCGCGGCCCTTGAAGCGCGCGGTCTTCGCGCCTTCGGCCAGCGCCGTCTCGATTCCGGCGGGCAGCGCGCCCTTGTCGGCGACCTGGGCCACGAGGCGCGTTCCTGCGGGAAGCGTGGGGGAAAATTCGATCTTCATGGAAACTCCGGAAATTCTTCGGGAATGCGCGACGCACGCCTTGGCGCACTGCGGTTCGATGGCGATTGCGATTAGTCGCCACCGGTGCGATAGGCAAGCGATGCTCCCCGCCTGGCCGATTGCCCGTGAATCCGGACGCCTGCACTTGTCCCGGACGCCCTGGATGGTCGGCGCCGGGGGAATCGCCCTGATGCTCGCGCTCGTGCCCGCCCCCGCGTTCGCGCAGGACGGCGACGCCGCGGTCGCCGCCGAAACCGCCGATCCCGACGAAAACGAGGGGCCGGGCGAGCGCGAAGAGCGCGACCTGCTCACCACCCCGCTCCCGCCGATCGACTCAAGCGAGACGCCCGATGCGCCCGCGAGCGAAGGCGAGATCGCGTTCGAGGCCGACAACCTGGCCTACGATTCGAACGGCGAGACCGTCACCGCCACCGGCAATGTCGTGCTGCGCAGCGTCGACCGCTCGGTGCGCGCCGACAAGGTCGTGTGGACCCGCGCCCCCGGGCAGATCGTCGGCAGCGGCAACGTGCGCTTCGTCGACGAGGAGGGCAACCAGCTCTACACCCAGCGGATCGAGCTTACCGACGAGTTCGAGGCCGGGGCGATGGAAGACCTGCTGCTCGCGCTGCGCGAAGGCGGGCGGCTCGCCGCGCTTTCGGGGCAGCGCGGCGAAGACGGCACCGTCATCCTCACCCGCGCGGCCTACACCGCCTGCGCGGTGACCGACGCCGAGGGCTGCCCCAAGGACCCCAGCTGGCGCATCACCGCCGACCGCGTGGTCTACGATCCGGCCGAAAGCCGGGTGCGCTTCAGCGGCGCCTTCCTCGAGATCTTCGGGCTGCGGCTGCTGCCGCTGCCGGGGCTCGCGATACGCACCGATGGCAGCGCGGAATCGGGCTTCCTCGCCCCCGACTTGCGCTTCTCCGAATCGAACGGGGTCGAGATCACCGGCAATTATTACTGGCGCATCAACCAGAACAAGGACCTGACGCTCGGCGCGCATATCTTCACCGATGCGCCGCCCATGGCCTCGGCGCAGTGGCGCCACCTGACCGACAAGGGCGCGTACCAGATCACCGGCTACGCCACGCAGAGCAGCCGCATTTCCGACATCACCGGCGCGGCGATTTCCGAAAGCGACCCGCGCGGCTATCTGTTCGCCAACGGCAAGTTCCAGTTCGATCCGCACTGGAGCTTCACGGGCTCGGTCCGCCTCGCCAGCGACCGGACCTTCCTGCGCCGTTACGACATCAGCCGCGACGACCGCCTGCGTTCCACCTTCGACCTCGAGCGGATCGACGACAATTCCTATCTCTCGATCGCCGGCTGGGCGACGCAGACGCTGCGTATCGGCGCCCCGCAAGGGCAGGTGCCGGTCGCGCTGCCGGTGATCGACTACCGCCGCCGGTTCGACGCGCCGCTGGGAGTCGGGGGCATCCTCGAGCTCCAGCTCAATTCGCTCAACATCGTGCGCGACGACGGGCAGGACACCCAGCGTGCTTTCGCCGGCGCCAAGTGGGACCTGAAGCGGATCACCCCGCTCGGCCAGGTCGTCACCCTGACCGGGCTCGTGCGCGGCGACGTTTACCACAGCGACGAAAACGGGCTGACCGCGACCGCGATCTACCGCGGCAATCCGGGCTGGGAGACGCGCGGCATCGCGGTCGCCGCGGTCGACGTCGAGTGGCCGTTCGTCGGCGAAGCGTTCGGCGGCACCCAGGTCTTCACCCCGCGGGTGCAGTTCGCCGCCAGCCCGCCGATCCGCAATCTGGCGGTTCCGAACGAGGATTCGCGCGCGATCGACCTGGCGGATTCGAACCTCTTCGCGCTCAATCGCTTCCCCGGCTACGACCGGGTGGAGGACGGTCCGCGGGTGACCTACGGCTTCGACTGGGAATTGCAGGTGCCCGACTGGCGCGTCCACGCCACGATCGGCCAGTCCTATCGCTTCGATCGGGACCCGACCCTGTTCATCGACGGCACCGGGCTGAGCGAGCGGGTGTCGGACTTCGTCGGGCGGACCGAGGTCCGCTTCCGCGATTTCATCAAGTTCACCCACCGCTTCCGGCTCGACAAGGACAGCCTCGCGGTGCGCCGCAACGAGCTCGACGCGACCGTCGGCAGCAAGCGCACTTATGCGGAAGTCGGCTATCTGCGGCTCGACCGCGACATCGCCGCGGGGATCGAGGACTTGCAGGATCGCGAGGAAGTGCGCTTCGCCACCCGGATCGCCTTCGCGCGCTACTGGTCGGTGTTCGGCGCGGGGGTGGTCAACCTGACCGACCGCAACGAGGACCCGACGCTGAACGCCGATGGGTTCGATCCGATCCGCACCCGGCTGGGGATCGCATACGAGGACGACTGCCTCGAATTCGGAGTGACCTGGCGGCGCGACTACACCGATACGGGCGACGCACAGCGCGGCGACACCTTCCAGCTCTATTTCGCACTGCGCAACCTCGGCTTCCGTTAGCGGCCACCGGGTGCAGGGGCGATTGGCAGCGCGGCGCAAGTGCGCTATCCGCGCGGTCACTCAGCTTGGGTTAAGCCGTTCGCGGCCACTGGCCGGGCGGAATGCAGGCGCTCGCGGGGGCGCTGTGGATGGGATTTTCATGTGATCGAATTCAAGTTTTCCAAGCTGTTGGCCGGCGTCGCCGCTCTCGGGCTCGCCGCGTCGCCGGTCGCGCTCCAGGCGCAGTCGGCCGCCGCGAACAATCCGCTCGGCATCCCCGAGGATGTCGTGCTGATGGGCGAGGCCGATCCCAACGTGCGCACCGCCACCGCGGTGGTCAACGGCGCGATCATCACCGAAACCGACATCAACCAGCGCATGGCGCTGCTGCTCGCCGGGAGCGATCTTTCGCCCGAGGAGACGCAGGCCGCGCGGATGCAGATGCTGCGCAACCTGATCGATGAAATTCTCCAGATCCAGGCCGCCGAGGCGCAGGAGATGACGGTCACCGATGCCGACATCCAGTCGCGCTACGCCGAGATCGCGCAGAGCAACGGCCAGAGCGTCGAGGGGATGGACGCCGCGCTCATCGCGATGGGCGCGTCGCCCGCCTCGCTGAAGCGCCAGATCGAGGCGCAGATCGCCTGGCAGCGGCTGCTCGGCCGCAACGTCGCCCCGTTCATCAACGTCTCGCAGGAGGAGGTGAAGGATGTGATCGCGCAGCTCGAAGCCGATCGCGGGACCGTCGAATACCGGCTCGGCGAGATCTTCCTCGCCACCACGCCCGAAAATCGCGAAGCGGTGCTGCAGAACGCGCAGCGGATCGTCGAGCAGTTGCAGCGCGGCGCGGACTTCTCGGTCTATGCGCGGCAGTTCTCCGACGCCTCCACCGCCGCCTCGCGCGGGGACCTCGGCTTCGTACGCCTCGACACGCTGCCCGCCGAAATGGCCACCGTGGCGCGCACCATGCAGCCGGGGCAACTGGTGGGCCCGTTCGAGATTCCGGGCGGCTACGAAATCCTCTACCTGATCGACAAGCGCCAGGTGGGCATGCCCGATCCGCGCCAGGCGGTGCTCGATCTCAAGCAAATCTCGATCGCCTTTGCGCCCGACACCACGGAACCCGAAGCGAACGCCCGCGTCCAGGCGTTCGCCGCCGCGATCGAAGGCATGCGCGGCTGCGGCGACGCCGAGCGGGTCGCCGCGGAGATCGACGGCCAGGTCGTGTCGAACAGCGGCATGAGCGTCGCGCAATTGCCCGAGCAGTTGCAGCAGACGATTCTCGAGCTGCAGGTCGGCCAGACCACCCCGCCGTTCGGTTCGATGGAAGACGGGGTGCGCGTGCTGCTGCTGTGCGGTCGTGACGATCCGCCGAGCACGGGCCTGCTCGATTTCGACAAGATAATGGACCAGATCCAGGACGACCGGATCGGCAAGCGCGCCCAGCGCTACCTGCGCGACCTGCGCAACGA
>CAMPIA010000110.1 GCA_946886175.1 uncultured Altererythrobacter sp. | reverse complement strand
TCGAGATCGCGGTGCTGACGCTGAGCGCGTTCATTCCGAAACCTCCGCCAGCGCGACGCCGAGCTGCGCCTGGCCCGCCAGCCGTTCGGCGAGCGAGCGCGGGGCGGACATCTCCCCGCGGCCGCCCTCCCCGCTCGCATCGTCGGCGGGCGCGGCCGCGGTAGCGGGCTGGCCGGTGATCGGCGAGACCATTGCCGGGAAACCGCCCTCCTCCACCGCCGGCGCACGAGCGACACGGATGGGCTCGGGCGCACCGAGCGCGCGCGGCAGGCCGAGCGCGGCGAGCTCGCGTTCGTTGTCGAGGAACTGGTCGGCGCGCGGCGCCTGGTAGCCGAACTCGACCCGGTTCCAGTTGGCGAGCTGCTGCTGGTTGACCCGGGTCTCGAACTCGGTTTCGAGCATGAGCTTCTCGCGTTCGAGCGAAACGATCTGGCGCTCGGCGAGACGGACCTGGCTCTTTACCGCGTTTACCCTGAAGGTGAGCACGACGAACCCGGCGAGGCACACGCTGAGCACCACGGCCCAGCCGATCTGACGAAGGCGGCTGCCGGCGATCATCATGCGGCCTCCCGCGCCGGGGCGGCGGTGCGCACCGCGTGGCGCAAGGTGGCCGAGCGGGCGCGCGGGTTGCGCGCGGTCTCGGCATCGGAGGGGCGGATCGCCTTCGATACCCGGACGAACGCCGCCGGAGCGCTGTCGGCGAGCGGCAGATGGCGTGAGCCGCCCGCCTTCGCCGACGCCTCGCGCAGGAAGCGTTTGACGATCCGGTCTTCGAGGCTGTGGAAGCTGACCACCGCCAGCCGCCCGCCCTCGCGCAGCAGCGCTTCGGCCGCAGCGAGCCCGGCCATCAGCTCGTCGAGCTCGGCGTTGACGTGGATGCGGATCGCCTGGAAGCTGCGCGTCGCGGGATCTTTCGGCGCGCCGGTTCGATAGCCGAGCGCCTTGCGCACGACGCGGGCGAGGTCGCCAGTGGTCTCGAGCGGCCGCGCGGCGACGATCGCGCGCGCCACGCGGCGCGACTGCCGCTCCTCGCCATACTGGTAAAGCACGTCGGCGATCGCGGCCTCGTCCGCCTCGTTGACGAAATCGGCGGCGTTGGGGCGCGTGCGGCCCATCGTCATGTCGAGCGGGCCGTCGGCCGAAAACGCGAACCCGCGCTCGGCCTGGTCGAGCTGCATCGAGGAGACGCCGATGTCCATCGCCACACCGTCGACTTGCGCAACGCCCGCCTCGCCCAGCGCGGAGACCATTTCGGAGAAGCGGCGCGGATGGAGCACGAGCCGGGGCGGCTGCTCGGCGGTCTCGGGCCATTCGCGCCCGGCCGCGATCGCGTCGGGATCGCGGTCGAAGGCGTGCACCGTCGCGCCCGCATCGAGCAGCGCGCGAGTGTAGCCGCCGGCGCCGAAGGTCGCATCGACGATCACATCGCCCGGCCGCGGGGCGAGCGCGGCGAGCACTTCGTCGAGCAGGACAGGGGTGTGGTGGGCTTGGGCGCCGGTCATTTGCGCTTCGCCCTGGCCTGATGCTCGGCGACGAAATCGGCGCAGGCTTCCTTGGCGCCGGCCCAATCGTCGTTCATCCGCGCGAGTTCGGCCGGGTTCCAGATGGTGAAGAAGCGGCCGAGCCCGTGGAAGTAGAGCTGGTCCTCGATCTGGCCGAGGCGGACGAGGTGCGGCGGCATGATGAAGCGGCCGCTGTCGTCGAACGGCACACGCGCATAGCCGAACAGCTGCGCCGCGCGGGTGTCGCGGTCGAAATCCCGCTCGCGCTTCCAGGCGAGGTCTTCCTCCCGGTCGAGCTGCGCTTCGAGCTCGTCGTGGCGCGAGAGGCCGAAGCCGACCAGGCAGGCGAGCCTGGGATGCCGGTCGATGCACAGCGTGCGGCCGTCGCTCGACTCCTTGACCAGATTGCGGAAGGCGGGCGGCAGGACATAGCGGCCTTTTTCGCCCAGCAGCGAAAAGGCCTGACCGCTAAATCCTGTAAAGTTCTGCGCCTCCGGCACTTGGCCCCGCCCCTATCGCCCCAAGGGTTGCACGTCCGGACACGCCTTCCCCGCCACCGCAATCGCGCGAGCGATGGCGGTTCGCCCCGACGAATCGGAGCGCGGCACGAGACGACTTGTCCGATGGAAGGCATTTGTAATCCGCCCCAGGGCGGGAAGAAAGGGAAAATTAGGGGATTACAGGGGATTGATTGGTAAATTACTGATTAATCACAGAATCTTTCTCTCGAACACCACAACCGCGGCGCCAAACGCACGACGCCAAAGCGTTTGAAAGCGGAGAGATAGCCGGGAGAATCCCGGCCCGTCCCGTGAAATCCCCAAAGCGACTAGCGATCGCCTTCAAAGGCGCTCTCGATCAGCCACGCCAGCGCTTCGGCCCGCGCCTCTTTGCTCGCCCCGGCCGCCTCTTCGAGCAGCGCTGCATCGGCGACCACCGTGGCGACGCCGCTGCCGATCGAGCATTGCGCGAAGACGCGATCGTGGGCGATCCGGCAATGCTCCCCTCCGGTGGTGAAGCCCTCGATCGGATGGAGCGTGCCGGGCAGGTTCACCGGGAGCGCCGCAGCGCCGGTCCCGATCGTCCGCTCCCCTGCGGCCTGGTCGAAGTCGAAGCGCATCTCCAGCCCCCAGCGCGCGAGGATCGGGGAGAGCAGCGCAACGTCCTGCGGACGCCGACGGTCGCCGATGCCGAAGTGCGAGTGCGCGGTGAGCAGCGGATCGGCGAAAAGCAGCACATGGCCGCCCTCGCGGACCCATGTGTCGAGCGCGACATTCTCCTGCGGCGAGAGCGCGCGCGGCTGGGCGAGAAGCAGGTGGTCGATATCCGCCGGCCCCCGGTTCGCCGAACGCCGGGGCGCGAGCGTGTCCAGCGGGACGAGCTCGAAGCGCTGCTCGAGCGCGCCGCGCACCCACCCGGGGCGCGCTTCGCCGTCGAGCATGTCGGACACGCCCGCGGTTTCGCCCCAGTAGATCGGCAGCGTGGTGAACAGCCCGAGCGAGGGCTTGTCGCGCTCGCCGCCCGACAGCGCCCAGGCGGCCACCGCGAACGCGGCCGCGGCGACTGCGACGGGGATTATCAGTCTATTCGGTCGGAAGCGCATTGCTCTGACCGGCCCCCTGGACAGGCGCGTCCGCGGGCGCGGGCGCCGGGGTCGGGGTTGCCGGCGGCATGTCGGGCACCACGCCGACTTCGGCGAGCGGATCGTTCTGCTGGGTCTCGACCGGCGTCGGCGCGACCGTCGCCGCGGCTTCGGGCAGGCTCGCGGCCTCGGTCCGGTTCGCGCGGTCCATGATGACATTCGCCAGCGCGATCATCAGCAGGACCGCCGCAAGCCCCGAAAGGCCGACCTGAAGCCGATAGACCGATTCCGCGCGCGCGCCGGTGACCTCCACCGCATCGTCTTTACGCCGCGACGGGCGCTTGGCGCCGACGAATTCGGAAATGCTGCGCATGGCGCCGAATCCTAAACCGCGGCGCGGCGCAGTCAATCGCGTTCCAGCCATTCGAACGGCGGCAGCCCCTTCGATTCGAGCCACTCGCGGTCGTACAGCGTCGAGAGATAGCGGAAACCGGTGTCGCACAGGATCGTCGCCACGCGCGAGCCCTTGCCGAGCTGGCGGCCGAGCGCGATCGCCCCGGCGACGTTGATTCCCGAGGACAGGCCGAGACACAACCCCTCCTCGCGCAGGAGCCGCGCGACCCATTCGAGGCCTTCTGCGTCCGAGACGCGGAACTGGGTGTCGATCGGCGCGCCTTCCAGGTTGCCGGTGATCCGGCCCTGCCCGATGCCCTCGGCGACCGAGCTGCCCTCGGCCTTGAGCTCGCCATGGGCGTAGTATTCGTAGAGCGCCGCACCGTGCGGATCGGTGAGCGCGATGGTGATCTTCTCGTCGCGTTCCTTGAGCCCCATGCCGACGCCGGCGATCGTGCCGCCGGTGCCCGCGGCGCAGGTGAAGCCGTCGATCCGGCCGTCCATCTGCTCCCACAGCTCGGCCGCGGTGCCCTCGATATGCGCCTTGCGGTTGGCGATGTTGTCGAACTGGTTGGCCCAGACCGCGCCCTCGGTTTCCTCCGCCAGCCGGCGGCTGGTGTGGACGAAGTGGTTGCAGTCCGAATACTTGGTCGGCGGCACCAGCACGAGCTCCGCCCCGAGCGCGCGCAATGTGACCATCTTCTCCGCGCTCTGGTTGTCGGGCATGACGATGATCGTGCGGTAGCCCAGGGCATTGGCGACCAGCGCGATGCCGATCCCGGTGTTGCCCGCGGTCCCTTCGACCACGCAGCCGCCGGGCTGAAGCTCGCCGCGCGCCTCGGCGTCGCGGATGATGCCGAGCGCCGCGCGATCCTTCACGCTGGCGCCGGGGTTGGCGAACTCGCACTTGCCCCAGATCTCGCATTGCGCGGCCGCGCTCGGCCCTTCGAGCAGGACGAGCGGGGTGTTGCCGATGAGGTCGAGGGTATTGGTCCGTGGAACGGGTGCAGTCATGACAGGTGAGCTAGGGCCTTGCCCGGCTTCGCGCAACGCAGATGCGGTTTGCTCGGGCGAACCCAGTCTTGAGGCTCAGTCTTGCGGCTCAGTCTTCCTGGGCGATCGTGACCTTGAGGCCGTCGAGATCGGCGGTGAAGGGCATCTGGCAGCCGAGGCGCGAATTTCCGTCGCGGTGGTCGCTCGATTCGAGCAGATCATCCTCGTCCTCGCTCATCGCGGGCAACCGGTCCTTGAACGAGGAATCGACGTGCACATGGCAGGTCGCGCACGAGCAGCAGCCGCCGCACAGCGCGAGCAGCTCGTCGAAGCCGTTGTCGCGGATCGCCTCCATCACGGTCAGGCCCTCGGCCACTTCGATCGCCGATTCTTCCCCACTGCGATTGACCACGATCAGCTTGGGCATTGCGCACACTTCCCTTATGGCTCGGCGGCATGTTGCGGGCCGCATTGCGCGCGCCTGCTAGGCAATCGAACGGGCGAAGGCAAGCGGACGCGATGGGATTGACGGGCGAGCAATTGCGCGAGGGGATCGATGCGGTCGCGGCGCTTGAACCGCGGGTGGCGGCGGCGGTCGAACGGGTCGGCTATCCCGAGCCGCGCATCCGGCCCACGGGGTACCAGACCCTGCTGCGCGCGATCGTCGGCCAGCAGGTCTCGGTCGCCGCCGCCGCGAGCATGTGGGCCAAGCTCGAGGCCG
>CAMPIA010000109.1 GCA_946886175.1 uncultured Altererythrobacter sp. | reverse complement strand
GGTGACCATTCCCGCCAAGGATATCGAGGCGAAGGTCGATGCCGAGGTGAAGAAGGTCGCCCCGCAGGTGCGCATGCCCGGCTTCCGCCCGGGCAAGGTGCCCGCCAACCTGGTCAAGAAGATGCATGGCGAGAACATCCATGCCCAGGTGATCAACGACACGATTCGCGGTTCGGTCGACGGTCTGATCCGCGACAAGAAGCTGCGCCCCGCGATGCAGCCCAAGGTCGAGTTCGGCGACGGCTACGAGCAGGGTAAGGACGCGGTGCTCGCGGTCGAACTCGAAGTGCTGCCCGACGTCGAGACTCCCGAGGTCGAGGGCCTCGCGCTCGAACGGCTGACCGTGCCGGTGAGCGACAAGGCCATCGACGAGGCGCTCGAGCGCATCGCGGGCCAGCAGAAGAGCTACAAGGACGCGCCCAAGACGAAGAAGGCGGCCGATGGCGACCAGCTCATCATCGACTTCGTCGGCTCGATCGACGGTACCGAGTTCGAAGGCGGCAAGGCCGAGGACGCGCCGCTTGTGCTGGGCGCGGGTCAATTCATTCCCGGGTTCGAAGAGCAGCTCACCGGCGTGAAGGCCGGCGACGAGAAGACGATCACCGTCACCTTCCCGGCGGATTATCAAGCCGAGCATCTCAAGGGCAAGGACGCGCAGTTCGCGATCACCGTGAAGCAGGTGAAGGTCGAAGGCGAGACCAAGATCGACGACGAGTTCGCCAAGAATCTCGGCCTCGAAGGGCTCGACAAGCTGAAGGAACTGCTGCGCGGCCAGCTCGAGCAGGAAACTGCCGGGCTCACCCGCACGCAGATGAAGCGCCAGTTGCTCGATCAGCTCGCCGCGGGCCACGATTTCGAGGTGCCCGCGGGCATGGTCGAGGCCGAGTTCGAGCAGATCTGGGCGCAGCTCCAGCAGGAGGCCTCGCGCGACGAGGATCCGGCCAAGGCGCTCAAGGAAATCGAAGCCGAGAAGGACGATTACCGCAGCATCGCCGAGCGCCGCGTGCGCCTCGGCCTGCTGCTCAGTGAAATCGGCCAGAAGAACGGGGTCGAGGTCAGCCAGCAGGAGATGAGCATGCTCGTCCAGCAGGCGGCCCAGCAGTACCGCGCCGAGGATCGCGAGCGGTTCATGCAGTACATCCAGTCCGAGCCGATGGCCGCCGCCCAGCTACGCGCACCGCTCTACGAGGACAAGGTGGTCGATTTCCTGTTCGACAAGGCCGAAGTGACCGAACGCGAAGTGACGCGCGAGGAGCTCGAGGCCGCGATCGAGGCCGAGGAGAGCGAGCCCGCGAAGAAGCCGGCGGCGAAGAAGAAGGCTCCGGCGAAGAAGGCGGCCACGAAGAAGGACGCCGCCAAGAAGGACGACAAGCCCGCAGCCGAGAAACCTGCCGCGAAGAAGGCTCCCGCCAAGAAGGCCGCGCCCGCCAAGGCCGAGGAAAAGAAGGCTCCCGCCAAAAAGGCCCCCGCCAAGAAGGCTGACGCCAAGCCCGAGGCCAAGAAGGCCGCCGCGAAGAAGCCGGCAGCCAAAAAGGCAGCCGCCAAGAAATAAGCCGGCGCTCGCCGAAACCGATACCAGAGGCCGGCCGGGTTGCGATACCCGGCCGGCCTTTTTTCGTTTTGGCTCAGAAGCTTCCCTTGAAACTCAGCCGGAAGATCGGACCGATCAACTGGTCGCGGCGCTCCACGAAGAGAACCGGGGAATTGTTGCGCCGGTCTTCGTAGACCGTGCGGTAGAGCTTGTGGCGCGCGTTGAGCAGATTGACGATCTGGAGCCGCACGGTGAGCCCGAACACGTCCTTGTGCTCGAGATACGAGAAGTCGAACACCGGCCCCTCTGTGTCGAGCCCGAACTCGCCCGTCCGGTAATATGGGGTGACGTGGATATGTTCGACCCCGGCGCCCCAGGCCCAGTCGGTGCCGGGCACGTCGTGGCGCAGCTCGACCAGAGCGTAGCGCGTCTGGAGCCCGCTCATCTGCCGCTTCTCGCCGGTCAACGGATCGCGCAGCGAGGACTTCTGAAGAATCAGATTGCTGTCGAGCTTGGCCCCGCGAAACCCGATCGGATCGAGGTTGATCGTGCTCGTCCACTCGAATCCGCGCCGCTCGGCATGGTCGATGTTGCCGCGCCCCTCGCCGCCGCCGGGCAGCGGGATCACCTCGATGTAGTCCTCGAACCGGCGATCGAAGAAACGGATATTGGTGCTGCCCCAGCGCCCGAGATCCTTCTTGACCGCCAGTTCGACGTTCCAGCTCTGGGTCGGCACAAGTTCGGCGTTGTTGGCGTTCTCGTTGCCTTCCTCGAGGAACACGCGGGCAAGAAAGTCCCCGAAGTCGAGCTGGCCGACCTCGCGCGCGACCTTGAGCGAGACGTCGAGACCTTTCTCCGGCGTCCAGGCGAAGCTCGCCGCCCCCTTGGGCCGCACGAACGTGCGCGACAGCGCGTTGGCGCCCGTTTGCGAGATGGTCGATTTTTCGGCGCCCGCCGAAATCTGCATCGTCAGCTTCGAGGTCAGCGGGCGGCCGTAGCTCAGGACAGCTTCGTAGCGGTCTTCGCGCACGCCGCCATCGCCGCCGGGGAACGGAACTTCGACAAAACTGCCGCCAGGGTCGAGCTCGAACAGACCGGCTTCCTTGTCGAGCCGGTTGAAGGCCCCCTCGGCCGCGATCTGCCAGTCGGCCTTGCCCCATTTCCAGCCCAGTTCGGCGCGCCCGATCACTTCGCCGCTGTCGACCACCTGGGCGTAGCGCACGCCCTCAGGGTCCGCGCCGTCGTCGAACGCGAGCACGGCCTGCTCCGAAAAGACATTGTGCTCGAAGCGGTCGAGCCCGATCAGCTTGAGCCGCGCGCCGGCGAGGGCGAACTCGTAGTCGCCGCCGATCTCGTAGTCGTAACCGCGCTCGCGGCCCTCGAGCAGGCGATTGAACGACACGCCGCCGACGGGGAAGCGATCCTCGTCCTCCTCGTAGTCCGAATAGACGCGGCTGTACGAGGCGTTGAGATTTCCGATCGAGCTGCCCGGTCCGTCGAACTTGAGCCCTGCCGCCAGCTTGGGTGCGTCGAAGTCCGACCACAGCCGTCCGGTGCGGTCTTCGCGCAGCGAGCCGTCGCCGTTGTAGATCTCGTAAGGACCGCCGAAGGCGCCGCGGCTGCTCTCGTTCGAGGCCGCCAGGGTATATTCGAACTGGCCGGCGACGCCTTTGACCGAAACCTCGCCGTTGAGATAGCCGGGATGCGAATAGTGCGGGCGCAGTTCGCCGCGCCAGTTGAACTGGCCGGAGAACGCGTCGGGCATGGTGATGATATCGGCGACCTGGCCCGAAAGGCCCGGGATCGAAAGCGTCGCGCCATCGACGATGTCGATCCGCTCGACGCTGGCGGCGGGGATGCGCGCCAGCTGGTCGAACAGCGAGTCGGACTTGCTCGCGAGGCGCTGTCCGTTGACCAGCACGTTCTCGTTGGCCTGGCCGAGCCCGCGCCGCTCGTCGTCGGTGCGAATCTGGAAGCCGGGGACGTTTTCCAACATGTCGAGCGCGCTGGTGGGCGAGAAGCGCGCGAAGTCGCTCGGGGAATAGCTCTGCCGGCCCTCGGCGGCGGCGGGCGGCTGGGCGACCGGAGGCGGCGCGTCGCCGCTCTCCGTGTCCTGCGCCCAAAGCGGCGCGGCCCCCGCCATCAGCAGTGCGACGGCCAGTGGACGGCTATATCCTGTACCCAAGTTCACCCCTCCCGATTATCGTTCTAGGGGTGTGTTACCAGTCTGATACGCCAGTGGCCGCAAACCCTCGACGAAGGGCCGCTGCGACGCGACCAACGACAGGTGTAGTCGATAGCGACCCCAATGCGCCCACAGGCGCGAGTGGTTAATCCCCTTGAACATCGCGTCGGCTATCGCGACATAGCCTCTCGCAATTCTGACGAGAGGAAACTTTTCCATGATCGACCTGTTCGGCGCCGAAGCCCCGAATGCAGCCTGGACTTCGCAAGGGCAGTTCGCCCGCGATCCGGTGACGGGGGCGCTGGTGCCGGTGGTGGTCGAGCAGACCAGCCGCGGCGAGCGCAGCTTCGACATTTTCAGCCGCCTGCTGCGCGAGCGGATCGTGTTCGTTACCGGTCAGGTCGAGGACAACATGGCCTCGCTGATCGTGGCGCAGTTGCTGTTCCTCGAAAGCGAAAACCCATCCAAGCCGATCTCGATGTACATCAACTCGCCCGGCGGCGTGGTGACCGCGGGGATGGCGATCCACGACACCATGCAGTACATCAAGCCGCGCGTCTCGACCGTGTGCGTTGGCCAGGCGGCGTCGATGGGCAGCTTCCTGCTCGCCGCGGGCGAGCCGGGCATGCGCATCGCACTGCCTAACGCACGGATCATGGTCCACCAGCCTTCGGGCGGTGCGCGCGGCATGGCGAGCGATATCGAGATCCAGGCGCGCGAGATCCTGCGCATCCGCCAGCGGATGAACGAACTCTACGTCAAATATACCGGCCAGAGCCTGACCGACATCGAGAAGGCGCTCGACCGCGATACGGTCCTCGAAGCCGACGAAGCGATGAAGTTCGGCAGCGTCGACAAGGTGTTCGAAACCCGGCCCGAGAACGAGGAGCCGGACGCCGATTCGGGCTCCGGCGGCGCGCCGGAGTAATCTTCCCGCCGGGCAATGCCCCGGCGCGGGACGACGACTGTAGCATTTGAGCAACCTTGCCACTTCAGGTTGTGGCAATTCGTCCATGCTATGGGCAATGTATTGATTAATCGACCGCGAACCCTAGACTCTGTGCTGGAATCGAACGGGGGTTCAGGAACCACGGGAAATGACCAAGTTGAGCGGAACCGATAGCAAGTCCACGCTGTACTGCAGCTTCTGCGGCAAGTCGCAGCACGAGGTCCGCAAGCTCATTGCCGGGCCCACCGTGTTCATCTGCGACGAATGCGTCGAGCTGTGCAACGACATCATTCGCGAAGAGACCAAGGCCGGGCTCACCGGCCGCAAGGAAGGCGAAGTCCCCACGCCGGCGGACATCTTCGGCACGCTGAACGATTACGTGATCGGGCAGGATCGCGCCAAGCGCGTGCTCTCGGTCGCGGTGCACAACCATTACAAGCGCCTGAAGCACAGCGGCAAGGCGGGCGACGTCGAACTGGCGAAGTCGAACATCCTGCTCGTCGGCCCGACCGGCTCGGGCAAGACGCTGCTGGCGCAGACGCTCGC
>CAMPIA010000108.1 GCA_946886175.1 uncultured Altererythrobacter sp. | reverse complement strand
CGAGCCCAATCTCTACGAGCGCGGCGTGGCCTGGATGGTCCCCGCGCACCACCGCACCGCGTTCTACGACACGATCGAACACATGGCCTACACCTTGCGCCGGCTGCTCGCGGGTCGGCTGATCGGCATGTTCGTGGAGGGTCTCTTGACCTGGGCGCTGCTGGCCTACGGCGGACAGCTGATCGGCGTGGGCCCGGTGCCGATGGCGGCGCTGCTCGGCCTGCTGACCGGCCTGCTGGCGTTCATTCCCAACATCGGAGCGGTGATCTCGGGCATCCTGATGGTGCTGGTCGGCTTCTCGGGCGGGACCGACATGGGGCTCTACACGGTGTTCGTGTATCTGCTGGTGCAGAACTTCGACGGCTACATCCTCATCCCGATGATCGCCAAGAAGACGGTCGACCTCGCACCTGCGCTGGTGCTCGGCGCGCAGCTCATCTTCGGGGTGATGTTCGGCATTCTCGGGCTGGCGCTGGCCGATCCGATGCTGGCGATGATCAAGGTCGCGCTCGAACGCCGCGCCCGGCGGCTCGACGGGACGCCCGCGGAATCACAACCGAGCGAAGCCAAACCTGGCGACATGGGGGTCTGATGGCGCGCAAGTTTCTCTATTTCGTCGTGGTCCTGATCGTGCTGGCGATCGCGGCAGTGTTCGTGCTGCGGTTCTACTGGAACGATCTGGCGGAGATCGCCTACGTCCCCAGCACCGAGTTCGTCGAGCAGCGGCCGCTCGATACCAACGCCTACCAGGACCCGGCGATGTGGCTCTCGCGCCCCGGCATCGGGCTCGACGACGCGGCGCGCTGGCAGCCCGCGATGCAGGGCGAAGGACGGCAACTGCCCGAAGAAGAAGACGCGTCCGAGCAGGATTTCGCGGTCTTCTTCGTCCATCCGACAAGCTACCTCGACCGCGCCAACTGGAACGCCCCGCTCGACGACCCGGAATCGCAGGCGATCGCGCGGCTCTACGTGCGCGGGATGGCGAGCCCGTTCAATCGGGCGAGCGAGATCTGGGCCCCGCGCTATCGCCAGGCGACCTTCGGCGCGTTCCTGACCGATTCGCCCGAGGCCCAGCGCGCGATCGATGCCGCCTACGACGACGTGAAGCAGGCGTTCGCCTTCTTCGTCGCCAGCGTCGACGAGGATACCCCGATCGTGCTCGTCGGGCACAGTCAGGGCTCGCTGCACCTGCTGCGCCTGCTGCGCGAGGAGCTTGCGACCAGTCCTCTCAAAGGCCGTGTCGCGGCGATCTACGCGGTCGGCTGGCCGATCTCGGTCGCGCACGATCTGCCCGCGCTCGGCTTCCCGGCTTGCGCCACGCCGTCCCAGGCCGGCTGCATCATGAGCTGGTCGACCTTCGCCGAGCCGGCCAATCCGGGCGCCGTGCTCGAGGCCTACGGCGCTTCGGCCGGATTCGACGGCGAACTGCGCGGCGACAGCCCGATCCTGTGCACCAACCCGCTGACCGGCGGCATCGGCGGCACGGCTCCGGCCGAGGCCAACCTCGGCACGCTGATCCCCGAAGCCGACTATTCGACCGGCGTGCTGGTTCCGGGTGAAGTGCCCGCACGCTGCGACGAGCGCGGGCTGCTGCTGATCGGCGACCCGCCCGAAGTGGGCAGCGCGGTGCTGCCGGGCAACAACTACCACGTCTACGACATCCCGCTGTTCTGGCAGAATGTGAAAGAGGACGTGGCCCGGCGAGTCGAGGCGTGGGCGGCCCGGCCCTGATTACCGAGCGCAGCGCCGAGTTCGCCGCCGCCCTGCCCGAGGGCGGCGCGTTGCTCGCGCTCGATCTCGGCACCAAGACGATCGGCACCGCGCTGTGCGACGCGGGCTGGCACTTCGCCACCGCGGGCAAGACGTTGCCGCGCGGCAAGTTCGGCCGCGACCTCGAGGCGCTGGCCGCGCTGGCGCGCGAACGCTTGGTCAGAGGCGTGGTGATCGGCCTGCCGCGCAATATGGACGGCAGCGAGGGCCCGCGCGCGCAATCGAGCCGCGCCTACGCCCGCAACCTAGCACAAGGCCTCGAATTGCCGGTGCTGCTGTGGGACGAACGCTGGTCGACCGCGAGCGCCGAGCGCGACATGATCGGACAGGACATGAGCCGCCGCAAGCGCGCCGAGCGGATCGACAGCCACGCCGCCGCCGTGATCCTGCAGGGGGCGATCGACGCGCTGACGGGAGGCGCATTCTAGGTCGCGAGCGCCCGGCGGCGCATCCGCGCTTCCTCCGCGACGAGGCGGCTGCCGCACCGCTCGGCTTCGCGCCAGATCGCCTCATGCTCGGACGGTTCGACCGTCGCCGCGCGCGCCTCGAAGCAGGCGAGGCGCAGGCGGTCGCTCGGGTGGCGCCGTCCGAAGCGTTCGGCGAGGTCGAGCGCTTCGGCCCCGCCCAGCCCGACCGCGATGCGCAGGAACGCCTCGGTCGAGGTCGGGTTGAGCACGCCGGTCACGCGGTCCGCCTCGATGTCGAAACCGTACTGGTCGAACCAGCCCGATGCCGGATCGGTGGCGACGACGTTGAGCGAGACCGACAGGCTCTCGGGTGGGAGCTGGCGGTGGACATCGCGGTGCGCGCGGTAGTGGAGCAGGCGGCCGGGTGCGAGCGCGCTGCGTTCGGTGAACCGCAGGCCCGCCGGTTCGCCGCGCCATCCTGCAACGGCCTCGTAGTCGTACTCGTAATAGTCGCTCAGGTAGCCCGGGCCGAAGTAGCCCACGGTCAGGAAATCGAAGTTGTGATCGTGCGGTACGCCATAGACGAAACTGCGCGCGCCGCTGGTGCGGAAGGCGTGGTCGTGCTCGGCGGGCCAGATGTTCGCGCGCAGGAAGAAGCCGTTGCGCGTGCCCGAAAGCACGATGGCCTGGGGGCCGTAGCCGCTCTCGACAGGATCCGATTTGTGAGAAGCGGCCAGTTGCTCGATCAGCAGATCGCCGAGGAACGCACGATTGTTGCCGAGACGCCGCAACCACAGTGCGGCGTGGGCGAGGCTTGCTTCGTCGCGCGGATCGAAGCCCACCGCGTCGATGGCCTCGATCGCCTCGGCGAGCCCGCAGGCAGCCCGATCGTCGATTGCGATCACGCGAGGCACGGCTCTAGCTCCCTTCGCGCGAGGTCGGGGTAGCGCATCCGCAGTTCGGTGTGGAGCTTCGCGGCAGGCGCGTGGAGCGAATCGGCGGGGTTCCGCGCGATATCTGCCAATGCTTGAAAGCCCGCCGCGCTGTCGAGCGCCAGGCACTCGCGCAGCGCCTGCCAGCGCAGGCTGTCGCTTCCCTCGCGCGACAACGCGCGCATCGCGGGAACCGCGTCGCGCCGCTCCATCCTCCCGAGCAAGGCGAGCATCAGTTCGCTGCGGCTTTCGCGGCAGTCGCCAGCGGCGCGGTGCAGCAGCGAACCGTCTTCGAGCCGATATTCGAGGCTCGGCAACGGCGCCTCGGGCTGACGCGAGAGGCGCAGCAGCGTCAGCGGCGCGGCGATGCGGTCCACTATCTTCGTTTCGTCGCGTCCGGCGAAGGCGAGTGTCGAACCCGGCGCGATCGACGCCGGTTCAAACGTCAGTCGAACTTTCGTTTCGCCGGATCCGCTGCGGGTTACGCGCCGTGCATCTGCGCGGCCCGCGAGGCAGATTTCGCGGCGCTCGCCGTCGGTGAAACAGACCGAGTGAGGCGGTGCCGCCGGTTCGACCGGCGTGTACTGGACAAGCGAGAGCGTCGCTCTGCTTGCGCGACCGAGTTGAAGGACGGTGAAGCCCTCCGCAAGCTGATGACGGAACGGGACGTGCCCAAGAGGCACGTCAGCGAGCGTCCCGCCTATGGCCGACACCCAGCCGACCGTGAGACGCCGCGCCATGTCGAGATCGGTCAACGCGCTCCGGAGCGCGCCGCATTCACCCAGCGAGGCCCCCGCCCCGAACCGCTGCAGATCAGCGAGAAGCGGCGCGACATCCGCCCCCTGCCGCCAGCCAGTCGCGCTCTCCGCCAAAGCGGACTGGGCAAGACGCTGCGCGGAACGATCCCCGCGCAGCGCCTCTATCGCGCGATCGATACGCACGCGCGCCGCCGCCCTCAACCGATCCCCATCGGCCCGGGCACGGTTTCGTAGAGGTAGATCATGATGATCACCGCGCGATCGTCGGTGGCGGCGGTCGCGGCGTCGGACAGGCTGCCGAACATGCCCACGGCGCTTTCGAGGACGGGCAGAGAGGACAAGTCGATCTTCGCAAAGTTCATGCGGTTTCCCCGGTTGGCGCGAGCCGGAATGTGCTCGCCCGGCAGGGATGGCGTGGCGGCGAAGCGGCGGGAAATTAGAACATTGCAATGCCTTGCCGCTGCCCTAAAGCCACCCGCGATGGACAGCGACCTGCCTCCGTTCGACCCCGCCGTCGCGGCGCAGGCCATGCTGCGTCACGGACATTCCGGCTGGCTGGGGCTCGACTATGTCGCGCATGGTCCGGACTGGGTCGAACTCGCCCTGCCCTGGCGCGAAGACCTCGTCGGGGAAACCGGCAGCGGCATTCTCGCCACCGGCCCGATCGTGAGCCTGATGGACATGGTCTCGGGCATGTCGATCTGGACGGCGACCGGCGAATTCCGCGCGGTCGCCACGCTCGACCTCAGGGTCGATTACATGCGTCCGGCGCGCGAGGGTTCGGCGGTCAACGGGCGCGCCGAATGCTACCGCGTGACCCGCTCGGCCGCCTTCGTCCGCGGCATCGCGCACGACGGCGACCCGGACGATCCGGTGGCGCATATCGCAGGCGTGTTCATGTCGATTCCCTGGAGAGGCCGATGAACGCAGACGCGGACCTTGCAGCGCTCGAGCGCGACCTGCCCGCCTATGCGCGATCGCTCGGCATCACGATCGATTCGATGGATGGGGGCTCGCCGGTGCTTGCTATCCCGTTCGGCGCGATCGTCGAGGGGCGACCGACGGTGTTTCACGGCGGCGCGACCAGCGGGCTGCTCGAGAACGCCGGCTACGCCGCGCTGCGCGCCGAACTCGCCCGCGCCGGACGGCAACACCGGCTCAAGCCGATCAACGTCACCGTCCAGTTCCTCAGCGCCGCGAAAGCCAAGCCGACTTACGCCCGCGGTCGCGTGCTTCGCCTGGGCCGGCGCAATGCGAACATCGAGGTCGAAGCCTGGCAGGACGACCGCACGCGCCCCGTCGCGACCGCGGTGATGAACGTGCTGATGGCGGAGTTGGACTAGGGGCGAACTCAGCCCGGCGGCTCCTCCGCAGGCTCGGGCGGCGGCCCGGCGGGTTCGA
>CAMPIA010000107.1 GCA_946886175.1 uncultured Altererythrobacter sp. | reverse complement strand
ATGACTTGCATCAACCTGTGTGAACGAGGCCGGGAAGGGATTCCCGCGCCTGCCGGTCGTTCCCCACCGGCCCCCTGGCACTGGGTGCGCAGGGCCGCTTCGGCGGGCCGGATTCCGGCTTCCGTTCGCTAGCACCGTGGGTTCGGCTCGGCAACCATGTTGCGCAATGCCGCCGCAACACCGTAACAATGGCGCGCAATGTCCATGCGGGTTCAGATCTGGCTGATTTTCGGGGCCCCGCTGGCGTTGCTGGGCGGATTGTACTTTTTGGGCCTGACGATTCCGGTGCCGCATCTGGGGCGCGACTACGTCGTGCGGTTGCTGCTGCCGGCAGCGGGAGACCCGGTCGACCTGCCGGCGATCGAAGGGCCGCAGAACCGCGCGCGGCCGCTGGTGGTGATCGACGCGGGGCACGGGGGCAAGGATCCGGGCGCGAGCGTGGAGGGCTTTCAGGAGAAAGATATCGCGCTCGGTCTTGCGCTCGCGCTGCGCGACCGGCTGGTCGCGGAAGGCGGCATCCGCGTGGCGCTGACGCGCGAGGACGACCGGTTCCTGGTCCTCGACGAGCGGCCCGAGATCGCGCGGCGGCTGGGCGCCGACCTGTTCATCTCGATCCACGCCGATTCCGCGGCCGAGGAGAGCGGCGCGAGCGGGGCGAGTATCTATACCCTCTCCGCCAAGGCCTCGAGCCAGGCCGCGGCGCGCTTCGCCGCGCGCGAGAACAACGCCGACCGGGTCAACGGCGTAGCGGTCGAAGGGCAGAGCCAGGCGGTCAACGCGATCCTCGTCGAGCTGTCGCAGCGCCGCGTGCAGGAACAATCGGCCGAATTCGCCAGCCTGATCGTGCGCGAGGGGGAAGGGGCGCTGGTGTTCCATCCGCAGGAGCGCCGCTCGGCCGCGCTGGCGGTGCTGCGCGCGCCCGACGTGCCCGCGGTGCTCTACGAATCCGGGTTCATCACCAATCCCGAGGACGCCGCGCGGCTGACCACCGAGGAAGGCCGCGAGCGCTTCGCCGAAATCATGGCGCGCGCGATCCGGATATATTTCGCGCGGCAGGCGGGCGCTTAGGCCGCAACGTATTCAGCCCGCCGCCGCCGGTCGCGCGCGTCGTCAATCATTGTCATTCTCGTGCACGCGGGGATCCATGGAAGAACCGCCGCACCCTGGATCCCCGCTTTCGCGGGGATGACTTAGGAGAGTCTGGAGGACTGAACGCGCGAGGTCGCCCGCGAATGGCTTTTCGCGCAAGCGACGTCCTTGGTCCCTAAAGCAATGCAATCGTTATGGCGCGAGACAGAAAGCGCGTGCTAGGGCCGTAGCCGATTATGGCCGAACAGTCCCACACAGAGTATTTCCGCTACCGCATCCGCCGCGACGCATCGGGGGCGCTGAGCTGGTTCAAGACGAACTGGCGCGAGAAGCGCTGGTTCCGCTGGTTCACGATTCTGCTCGCTGCGATGCTCGCGCTGTGGGTCGTGGTCTGGGCGCTGCTCGCGCGCGACCTGCCCGACGCCGAGATGCTGCTCGAATACGAGCCCCCGCTGCCCACGATGGTGCGCGGGATCGACGGGGAAATCGTCTATTCCTACGCCCGCGAACGGCGGGTTCAGTTGCAGTATCCGGACTTTCCCCAGCAGCTGATCGAGGCCTATCTCGCGGCCGAGGACAAGACTTTCTTCACCCACGGCGGGATCGACATGGGCGGGCTCGCGGGGGCGGTCATCGACTATGTCAGCAAGCTCGGATCGGGCGAGCGCGCGGTCGGCGGCTCGACCATCACCCAGCAGGTGGCGAAGAACATCCTGCTGTCGAACGAATATTCGATCACCCGCAAGCTCAAGGAGATGATACTCGCGCGCAGGATCGAGGAGGCGCTGACCAAGCAGCAGATCCTCGAGCTCTATCTCAACGAGATTCCGCTCGGGCGCCGCAGCTTCGGCGTCCAGGCGGCGGCGCGCGCCTATTTCGACGAGGACGTGGGCGATCTCGAGCTGCACGAGATGGCGTTTCTCGCGATTCTGCCCAAGGCCCCCGAACGCTACAGCCGCAAGAAATACGCCGATCTGGCGGTCGAGCGGCGCAACTTCGTGCTCGACCAGATGGTGGAGAACGAGTTCGTCTCCGCGGCCGATGCGGCCGCTGCCAAGGCGGAGCCGCTCGGGCTCAAGCCGATGCGCGCGCAGTACACCATCGCCGACGCCGGCTATTTCTTCGAGGAAGTGCGGCGCAACCTGATCGAGGATTTCGGCGAGACCGCCGAGGACGGCAAGAACAGCGTCTATGCCGGCGGGTTGTGGGTGCGCACTTCGCTCGACCCCGAACTGCAGGCGGCGGCGCGCGATTCGTTGCGCGACGGGATGATGCGGTATCACGGCAATCGCGGATGGCCGGGGCCGGTGGCGACGATCGATCCCGACAACGGCGATCTGACCGAGCAGCTGAACTCGTCGAATCTGGGCATTGCCTATCAGGACTGGGAGATCGGCGTCGTCACCGGACGGAGTGGTTCCGCCGCCACGATCGGCATGGCCGACGGCGAGACGTATCCGCTGAGCGGTTTTCCCGACGCGGTGAAGATCGGCGACGTGGTCGCGGTCGAGCAGGCCGGGGACGGCTATCGCCTGCGCTCGGTGCCCGAGGTTTCGGGCGGGTTCGTCGCGATCGCGCCGCTCACCGGTCGGGTGCTCGCGATGCAGGGCGGGTTCGACAGCCGGCTGAGCGACTTCAACCGTGCGACCCAGGCGCTCCGCCAGCCCGGCTCGACGATCAAGCCGTTCGTGTACGCGGCGGGGCTCGAAAGCGGGATGACGCCTGCGACGCAAGTGCCTGATTCGACGTTCTGCTATTACCAGGGGGCTGCACTGGGCGAGAAATGCTTCCGCAACTTCGGCGGCGGCGGCGGCGGGGTGCACACGATGCGCTGGGGGCTCGAGCAGAGCCGCAACCTGATGACCGTGCACATCGCGATGGACGCCGGGATGCCCAACGTGATCAAGACGTTCGAGCGGGTCGGCATCGGCAGCTACGAGCCCTATCCCGCCTTCGCGCTCGGCGCGGGCGACACCACCGTGCTCAAGATGGTCAGCGCCTATTCGGCGCTCGCCAACCACGGACGGCAGAACAATCCGACGCTGATCGACTACGTGCAGGACCGCGACGGCGAGGTCATCTGGCGCGCGGACGAGCGCGAGTGCACCGGTTGCAACATGCCCGAATGGGACGGCAAGCCGATGCCGCGCATGGGCCTGAGCGGCAAGCAGGTGATGGACCCGCGCACCGCCTATCAGGTGGTGCACATGCTGCGCGGCGTGGTGACGCGCGGCACCGCTGTGCGGCTGCGCAGCCTGGGCCTGCCGCTGTTCGGCAAGACCGGCACCACCACCGGCCCGACCAACGCCTGGTTCGTCGGCGGTTCGCCCGACATCATCGCGGGGATGTATCTCGGCTTCGACCAGCCGCGGCCGATGGGCGGCTGGGTTCAGGGCGGCAACACCGCCGCACCGATGATGATGGACTTCGTCGAGCAGACGCGATCGCACTGGTCGGACGAACCCTTCGTCGCCCCCGCGGGCATCCGCATGGTGCGGATCGACCGCCGCTCGGGCAAGCGCGTGTTCGACGGCTGGCCGAGCGACGACCCCAAGGCCGCGATCATCTGGGAGGCGTTCAAGCCCGACACCGAGCCGCCGCGGCGCACCCGCGCCGATGCGATCGAGGCCCAGCGGCGCGAATTCCTCGAGCTGATCCGCGCGGGTCAGCGCGCGCGACAGAACGCGCGCTTCGAAGACGCCTACGGCGAGCCGTCCGACTTCGTGGAGGATCAGGGCGGCATCTACTGACGCCCCGACCTTGGGGCGCAAAGGAGAGAGCGATGAGAAAGTTCGTGTTGGCCGCCGCACTCGCTGCATTCGCCGCCGCCCCCGCCTTGGCCGAGCTGCCCGTGGGCAGCGCAGCCCCGCTGTTCGCGACCCAGGCCGCGAAGGGTGGAAAGGCCTTCGCGTTCAATTTGCGCGCGGCGCTGGCGAAGGGGCCGGTGGTGCTCTATTTCTACCCCAAAGCGTTCACCAAGGGCTGCACGCTGGAGGCGCGCCAGTTCGCCGAGGCCGCGGACGAATTCGCCGCCGTGGGCGCGACCGTGATCGGCATGTCGAACGACGACATCGAGACGCTCAAGCGCTTTTCGACCGAGGAATGCCGCAGCAAGTTCGCGGTCGGCGCGGCGACTCCGCCGATCGTCGAGGCCTACGACACGGCGCTGGTGCGTGAAGGCAAGGACACCGGGATGACCGACCGCACGAGCTACGTGATCGACAGCAGCGGCAAGATCGTGTTCGTCCACTCCGACCTCGACTATCGCGACCACGTGCGCCTGACGCTGGCGGCGGTTCGGAAGCTCGCTAAGGGCGGCTGACCGCCCGCCCTTTCGCAATTCCTCACGCTCGTCTAAGCGGGCCGCCAATTCCTGTTTCGGAGAACAAGTTCATGCGTGCCGAAGGGCAGGCCCATATCGACCGTATCGACGCCGCGCTCGCGCTGGTGCGCCAGTCGCTCGACTGGGAACGCGCGCTGCGCCGGCTCGACGAGCTCAATGCGCGCGTGCAGGATCCCACCCTGTGGGACGATCCAAGAGACGCGCAGGCGATCACACGCGAGCAGAAGCGGCTCGAGGATGCGGTGAACACCGTGCGCGAGATCGAGAGCGAGAAGAGCGACGCGGTCGAATTCGTCGAGATGGGCGAGGCCGAGAGCAACGACGAGATCGTCGCCGACGGGCTCGCCAGCCTCGAGAAGCTCGCCGCGCGCGCAGATGCGGACAAGGTCCAGGCGTTGCTCGCGGGCGAGGCCGATGCGAACGACACCTTCCTCGAAATCCACGCCGGCGCGGGCGGAACCGAAAGCCAGGACTGGGCCGAGATGCTCTTTCGCATGTACGCGCGCTGGGCCGAGCGGAAGGGCTTCAAGGTCGAGACGGTGGAATACCAGGCGGGCGAGCAGGCCGGGATCAAGAGCGCGACGCTGCAGATCAAGGGCGAGAACGCCTACGGCTACGCCAAGACCGAGAGCGGGGTGCACCGGCTGGTGCGCATCAGCCCCTACGACAGCGCCGCGCGCCGCCACACCAGCTTCAGTTCGGTGTGGGTCTATCCGGTGATCGACGACAATATCGCGATCGAGATCAACCCGGCCGACCTCAAGATCGACACGTACCGCGCAAGCGGCGCGGGGGGGCAGCACGTCAACACGACCGACAGCGCGGTGCGCATTACCCACCAGCCGAGCGGGATCGTGGTCGCGAGCCAGAACGACCGCAGCCAGCACAAGAACCGCG
>CAMPIA010000106.1 GCA_946886175.1 uncultured Altererythrobacter sp. | reverse complement strand
GGCGACGTGATCGTCACCCAGGAGCTGTTCAAGTTCGAGTATCTCGACGAGAGCGAGGACGGCAAGATTCTCGGCGAGTTCCGCAGCTCGGGCCTGCGCCCCTACACGCTGGAGAAGGCTCGCCAGTTCGGCTTCGACCAGGCTTATCTAGAGGCCTGCCTCTAACGAGGCAGGCGCCCTCAAGCGCCGGGCGCGGCCCATCCGGGCCGCTTGGCTTTCCTCGCATAAGCTCGGGCGCGCGTTCGCGCTTGCGAAGCCTTCGGCTTCGATGAACGCCTGCGGGAGTGTTCTACGCTAGCCCGCCAGCAGCCCCTTGGCCGAAAGGACGATCAGCCCGGCGCCGACGATCAGCCCGACCAGGAACAGCGTCCGCCAGGGCACCCAGCCAACGCCGTCGATCCGCGCCCGCTTCATGCGGCGCGTTTCGCCTACCATCGCGGCGATAGCGAGCGCGATGAAGCCCAGCCCCCACAGGCCGAGGATCTCGGCTTCGCTGGCGAAGGTCAGAAAGTGGTGGAGGCCCATCGCGGCGCCATATGGGTCGCGCCGCAGCGCGCGGCAAGCAGTCCATCGCACGCCTCGGAACCACGCGCCCGCGACTGCGTTTTCCTCTCATCCGCTCGCGCAGAGCCAGAGAGAAGGAACGTCGACATGGTCCGCAGAATCATTCTTGCAGCAGGTATCGCCGCATTTTCGCTCACCGCCGCCGCCTGTAACACCGTCAAGGGTGCGGGTGAGGACATCGAATCGGTCGGCGAAGCCGGAGACGAGGCGATCAACTGATCGCGCCAGCAGAATAACAGAAGCCCTTCAGGGTCGCAGACGCCCGCCGGTTCGTTCCGGCGGGCGTCCTTCGTTTCAGCGCCGCCGATAGACCAGCGTCAGGTTGTTCGCGGGCATGGCGTGCCGCGCGGTCGGGGTAAAGCCGGCCTCGTGCGCGAGCGCCTCCAGCGCGCTGCGGTCGCGAAGGCCCCAGCGCGGATCGCGAGCGCGCAGGCTCGCGTCGAAGGCGAGGTTCGATTCGGCGGTCGCGACCCCGGGTTCCAGAAACGGTCCATAGAGCAGCAGGAGCGAGCCAGGCGGGAGAAGCGCGGCTGCGCCCTGGAAGAGCCCCTCGGTGGCCGCCCACGGGCTGATGTGGGCCATATTGATGCACACCACGGCGTCGGCATGCGCCATCGGCCAGCGAGGCGCGCTGGCGTTGAGCGCGATCGGTGCAAGGAGATTTTTCGGCCCCTCCTCTTCGCGCCAGGCGGCGATCGAGGCGAGCGCGTCCGGATCGGGATCGCTCGGCTGCCACTGCAGGTGCGAAAAGCGCCGCGCGAAGAACAGGGCGTGCTCGCCCGTACCGCTGGCCACTTCGAGCACGGTGCCCGACCGGGGCAACTCCCCTTCGAGCACGTCCGCGATCGGCGCGCTGTTGCGCCCGGTGGCGGGTGCGTGGCGCTTCATTCCCAGCGGCCTAGCGCGCGGGCGCGGCGCTCGCGGATCGCAAGCCAGGTGAACAGGCCGAGCGGGCCTGCGAAAAAGGTCGCGAGCAGCACCGGGGCCTGCGCCAGCCGCGAGAAGCCCTTCGCATCGGCATCGCGCGCGATCCACAGGCCGACGAAGAGATCGAACGCGAGATAATGCGTCCAGCCCAGCACGATCGCGCCGTCGGAACGAAACAGGGACTTGAGGCCATCGATCGAATAATCGGCCATGTCGTGCGGCGGCAGCCCGGCGTCGCGCAGCGGATCGGCCGCACCCGTCACGAGCAGCGCCAGAACGGCGGTGTACACCAGGCACAGCAGCCCCACGCCGAGATAGAGGACGCTCGCCATGGCGACGGGGCGGCGGGGCAGCAGGATCAGGATCGCCCAGGCGGCGAGCGCGACGAGATTGGTCGCGCCGAAGATCGCGGTCCACATATTGCTCTCCTCAGGCCTCGACCGGTTGCACGGAAGGTTGCGGAAACTCGCGCGCGGCGCGGCGGATGCCGTCGTTGTCGTGGAAGAACTTCCCCGCCGCCTTGCGCATCGCGAGCCCGAGCGCGGCTTCGGCGACCATCCGCGCCGAGATCGAGCGGTAGCGCCGCATGCCGCCGTGAAGCAGCAGATCGGTCACCGGGCTCATTGCGATGCCGATCCGCTCGCCGGGCCGCCGATCGGCCCCGCGCTCGCCGCGCAGGAGCCCGGGGCGCAGTATATCGAGCCGCTTGATCCCGACCTTCGCGAGATCGCGCTCCATCTCACCCTTCACCCGCAGGTAGAATGCCTTGGCCGCGATCGACGCGCCGGCCGAGCTGATCGCGACCATGCGCTCGATCCCGTGCGCCTTGGCCGCCCGCGCGGTTTCGAGCACGAGATCGTGGTCGACCGCGCGAAACGCCGCCTCGTCCTCGCCCGCCTGCCGCCAGGTCGTGCCCAGCGCGCAGATCAGCGCGGTCGGCCGCGTCGCCTCGAACACCTCGCCCCAGTGCTCCGGGTCGGCGACGAACATCTCCATCCGCACGCCGTCGGGGATCGGCACTTCGCGCCGCGTGAGGCCGGTCAGGCGGAAATCCTCGCGCCCCACCGCGAGCTCGATCACCGTGCGCCCGATCATCCCGGTCGCACCGGCGAGCGCGATCCGCAGCGGCTCAGACATTGCTCAGTCCCTCGGGCTGCGCGCCGAAGATGCGGGCGTACTGGTCGATCGCGAAGCGGTCGGTCATGCCCGCGATGAAATCGGCGATGTGCCGCGCGCGCGCCGGCTGCGCTTCGGACAGGCGCGAGCGCCAGTCGGCGGGCAGATGCGCGCTGTCTTCCGCATAGGCCTCGTAGAGCCGGGCGACGACTTCGCGCGCCCGCCCCGCGGTCGCGAGCTGGTCCGGGTGGTAGTAGAGCCGCTCGTACATGAAGCGCTTGAGCCGCCGCTCCTGCGACGCCATCGTCGGCGAGAAGCTCGCGAGCACGCGCCCGGCGGCGCGCACCGCATCGACCGAATCGACGCCCTGCACGGCGCTGCGCGTCTGTTCGATCACGTCGTTGACCATCAGGCCGATCTGCACCCTCACGAGTTCACGCAACTGTCGCTCGCGCGGGACGGAGGGGAAGCGCTTTTCGACCTCGCGCCACTGGGCTGCGACGAAATCCAGCGAAAGCAGATCGTCGAGCGCGATGAAGCCGGCACGCAGCCCGTCGTCGATGTCGTGATTGTCGTAGGCGATGTCGTCGGCGACCGCCGCGACCTGCGCCTCGAGCGAGGCATGGCGGCCAAGATCCAGCGGGAACGCCGCGTCGAGTTCGGCCAGCGCCCAGCCCGGCCGCGCGACCGGGCCGTTGTGCTTGGCCAGGCCTTCGAGCAACTCCCACGTGAGGTTGAGCCCCTCGTGATCGCAGTAGGGGCTCTCGAGCCGCATCAGCACGCGCAGGCCCTGCGCGTTATGATCGAACCCGCCATGCGCCGCGGTGGCCGCTTCGAGCGCGTCCTCGCCCGCATGGCCGAAGGGCGGGTGGCCGATATCGTGCGCGAGGCACAGCGCCTCGGTCAGATCCTCGTCGAGCCCGAGCGCGCGGGCGATCACCCGGCCGATCTGTGCGACTTCGAGGCTATGCGTCAGCCGGGTGCGGTAGTGGTCGCCGTCGGGCGCGATAAAGACCTGGGTCTTCGACCGCAGGCGGCGGAACGCGATCGAATGGATGATCCGGTCGCGATCGCGCTGGAACTCGCTGCGCGGCCCGCGCGCACCCGCGCGATCCTCGGGAAATTCGCGACCGCGCGATGCGGCGGGATCGGCGGCATAGGGCGCGCGGGTCATGCCCGGTGCGCCTAGGTGGTAAGCGCCCGGCCGACAACGGGAACAATCGGGCAACGCCCACCGTCCCCTTGGCGCGCCGGGTCAGTCCTCGCCCATGATCCAGTCGACCGCGGCCTCGCAATGGATGCGCGCCGAATCGAAGATCGGCAGCACGTTGGCGTCGACGTCGACGATCATCTCCAGCTCGGTGCAGGCGAGCACGATCGCCTCGGCGCCGTCCTGCTCCTTGCGGGTGAGGATCGTCTTGAGCGCGCGTTCCGCGTCGCGCGTGGCCTTGCCGAGCATCAGTTCCTCGTAGATGATCCGGTCGAGCTGTTCGACATTGTCCATGTCGGGGGGCAGCAGGTCGATTCCGTGGGCGACGAGCCGCTGGCGGTAGAAGTTCTCGGTCATGACGTTGCGCGTGCCGATCAGCGCGGCGCTGCCCACGCCCTCCGCCTTCATCCGCCGGCCGACGCATTCTGCGATGTGGATGATCGGGATGCCGACCTGCTCGGCCACCTCGTCGTACACCTTGTGCATCGAATTGGCGCCGATCACGATCGCGGTCGCGCCCGCGCCCTCGAGCTGGCGCGCCGATTCGCCGAGCACCTGCGCCGCGCGCGCCCAGTCCTCGGGTTCGTGGAGGCCGTGAAGTGAGCGGAAATCGAGGCTGTCGATAATCAGCGGGGCGCTCGCCATCGGCTCGGCCCGCCGCTGCACCAGGCGATTGATCCAGCCGTAGTAGATGCGGGTCGAGACCCAGCTCATCCCCCCGATCAGCCCCAATTTGCGCAAGCTAGAGTCCTTCCCGGTTCAACGTGTCGCGCGAATCCCTAGCGGAGCCTGCCCGTCCGCGTCCAGCCGGTCGCGGGCGCCCGCCCACCGCGCGGGATGTGTTGGCTAACGAACGGTTGGCCCGCCGTTCGGTCTATTCGTTTCGCGCAGAGAACGCAGAGAAAGCAGAGGACGCGAAGAGGTGGGACATGCGGCGAAGCCGCATCTTCATCTTCACCGCTTCATAAGGTGCGCTTCGCGCGAAGGATGATACAACACCTCTGCGATCTCTGCTTTCTCCGCGCTCTCTGCGCGAACCCACTTGTTGTCAGCGGGCGCGCGCCAGGCACTTTACGCCACGATCAGGGCGCGAGTTCTTCGATCCAGCGCTCGACCGCCGCCACGCCTTCGGGGTCGACGGTGGCCTTGCCGAGTTCGGGCATGGCCACCCCCGGCTCGGCGCTGGCCATGCGGTGGACGAGGATCGATTCCCCCGGCTTGCCCGGCACCACGTCGAACAGCAGCCCGCCCGACCCGCGACCGGCGGCGACGGGGCGCTTCATGATCCCGATCGCGCCCGGATCGTCCTGCTCCCAGCGCAAGTCGAGCCCCGAGTTCGAGGCGGTCGCGGTCGGCCGATGGCAATGCGCGCAGTTGACGTCGAGATAGGCGCGCGCGGCGGCCTCGGCGCTGGCCTGCGCGCGCGCCTCCCACAGTGGCAGCGCGTCCGCGCCCCCGGGGACGCGGTCCAGCAGGCCGCGCTCGACCATTCCGGCCAGCCATTCGTGCGAGAGGTTGCGCGCCTTGGGGC
>CAMPIA010000105.1 GCA_946886175.1 uncultured Altererythrobacter sp. | reverse complement strand
GTCGAGCAGCGCGACGACAAGCGCCCGATGCTCTCCGACCTGCGCGAATCGGGTTCGATCGAGCAGGACGCCGACATGGTCTGGTTCATCTACCGCGAAGACTACTACGTCGCCGCGCGCGAGCCCAAGCGCCCGGTCGAGAGCGACGACGCCAAGACGCACGAGCAGCACGAGTCGTGGGCCGCGGAGATGGAGCGGGTGTTCGGCCTCGCCGAGCTGATCGTCGCCAAGCAGCGCCACGGCGCGACCGGCAAGGTGCGGCTGCGCTTCGAACCGCGAATCACGCGCTTCTCCGACCTCGCCGAAGAGGATCGGCGCACCAGCGATTACGACTGAGGACGGGGGCTAGTTCAGGGTCCGCATTCCAGCAGGCCCTGGATCGCGCGCTCCTCCTGGCCCGGCCCGGCGACGACGGTCATCACCGCCGGGTAGATCGGCGATTCCATCGCCACCTGCGGGTCCTCGGCGATCGGCTCGTCACCGGACTTCGCGATCGCCAGCGCGATGCCCTCGCCCTCGAACCGCGCGCCGTCGGCCATCGCGTCGTAGCCGCCCTCGCCCGCCATCGCGAGCTGGCGCACCGCGCCGCCGAGTTTGACCACCGCCTCCGCGCCCGCGGTATCGACCACGTCGCCGCGCCCGAGGAAGAGCGTTCCTTCGCCTTGAGCGCGCCGGAAGCTGCACGCGAGTTCGCCGGCGAGTTCGGCGCCAGACACATCGGCCTCGCTCAACTCGTCGAGCGAGGCGACCGGTTCGGGCGCGGGGGTCGCGGCGGGGGCCGGTGTTTCTTCGGCGGCCCGTTGGGGCTCGCCCCCGCAGGCGGTCAACGCGAGCGCTGCCGCGAGCACTGCAAAGCGCATGAGTGGTCTCCTTCGCCCACCAACGCGGCGGACGCGGTCCGGGTCCGGCGCGCGGCTAAAGCCCGAGGTTGAGCCGCCGGCTGACCGTGTAGTCGATCGCCGAGACGAGCAGCCACCCCAGGTTCCAGCGCACGCGGTTCCACAATGTGGCGCGGCGCTTGTGCAGCGAGGGGGTGATCCGGCGCGAGGCTTCGATGTGGTGCGACACGAACTCGCGCATCCGGTCGGCGAGCGCGGCGTCCTTCACCTCGAGCATCAGCTCCAGGTTCAGATAGAGGCTGCGCATGTCGAAATTGGCGCTGCCGAGATAGACCGTGTCGTCGAGCACGATCAGCTTGGTGTGCAGCTTGCACGGCTGGAATTCCCAGACCGCCGCGCGCTTGCGCAGGAGATAGTCGTAGAGCGAGCGGGTCGCGCCCATCGTGGCGCCGTTGTCGCTCTTGCCCGCCAGCACCAGCCGCGTCTCGCCCTTCACCGCGATCCGGCCGATCCGGCGCAGCAACCGGTTCGGCGGCGAGAAATAGGCCATGATCATGTCGAGCCGTTCGCCCCTCATCAGATCCTCGCTGACGCAGCGCGCCCAGGTCGACAGGCCCCGCGTCGGCCCGCCGACCAGCCAGCGCGCGCCGCCCGAGGTCCAGTCCCAGCTCTTCACCGCGCGGCGGATCTTGCGGAACTTGCCGTCGTCGACGTCGCACCAGCCCTCGAGCCGCGCGAACCATTCCACGAGGCCGCCGACCGATGGCCCCTCGATCCCGATCGCGAGGTCGTTCCAGCCGTTTTCCTGCGGCGGCGCGAAGTACGAATCCTCGATGTTGAAGCCGCCGAACATCCCGCGCTCGTCGTCGGCGACGACCATTTTCTGGTGGTTGCGGATCAGGTAGCGCTGGGTCCAGCGCGGGCTGAAGCAGCAGACCTTTGCCCCCGCCCCGCGCAGCGGCGCGAGGAACGCGTCGCTGGCCGAAGCGCCGAAGCTGTCGACGATCAGCGTCACCGCGACGCCGCGCGCGGCCGCTTCGGTCAGCGCGTCGCGCAGCGCGGTGCCGACGCGGTCCTCGGCGTAGATGTAGAAACACAGCTTGAGCGAGCGGCGCGCCGCGCGGACCATCTCGAACAGCGCATCGCGGCGATCCTCGCCCGCCGGATAGAAGGTCAGCGTCTGTCCGCACGCCTCGACCGCGAAGGGCCTGGGCGGGCTGAAAGCGGCGCCCGGCGCGCCGCCGCCTGCGTTCCCGCGATCAAGTTCGACACCCGCCATTGCGCGGGCTTAGGATGCGGCGCGCCAGGGTGCAAATCCTTGACTCTTTCGCCTCGAGCGCCTAGCTGCCGCGCTCTTCCGCACAACCCATTTGCTCCGGAGTGCCCTATGGCGCGCGTTACCGTCGAAGATTGCGTCGACAAGATTCCCAACCGTTTCGATCTCGTCCTGCTTTCGGCGCAGCGTGCGCGCGAGATTTCGGGCGGAGCCGAGCTCACCATCGACCGCGACCGCGACAAGAACCCGGTCGTGGCGCTGCGCGAGATCGCCGAGCAGACGGTCCGCCCGAAGGAACTGGCCGAATCGCTGACGGTCAACCTGCAGAAGATCCTTCCCGACGACGAGGACGAGGCCGACGAGATCGGCTCGCTCAGCCAGTCGGCCGAGGCGCTGCGCATCACCGCGTCGGCCCCGGCGCGCTCGACCTCGATCGGCTCCGACTACGACGGCTGACGGTCCGCCGGATACCGTTTCGACAGGGCCGCCCGCGAGGGCGGCCCTTTTCGTATCCGCGCCCGATTCCGAAACGCTTTTCTCCGCCGCTTTACCCGACTAGAACACCGTCCATGACGGGCGATCTCGGCGAGGGTGTGGCGGACATCGCCACCGGGGCGATGGCGGCGCGGGCGGTCGAACCGCGCGCGGGCGAAGGCGCGACAGGGGAAGGCGGGCATACGCAGGAAGGCGCGTGCCTCAACTGCGGCACGCCGCTCGCCGGGCCGCACTGCCACAGTTGCGGCCAGCGGGCGCACGTGCATCGCACGCTGCGCGCGTTCTTCCACGACCTGCTCCACGGCGTGCTCCATTTCGAGGGCAAGACCTGGCGCACGCTGCCCTTGCTGCTGTGGAAGCCGGGCCAGCTCACCCGCGAATATATCGACGGCAAGCGCGCGCGCTACGTCAGCCCGATCGCGCTGTTCCTGTTCGTCGTGTTCCTCAGCTACGCGCTGTTCAACGCGCTCGGCGGTCCGACGAGCTTTGCGCCGCCGGTCGACGGCATCGAACAGGTCAAGTCGGCCTATGCCACCAACGAGCAGCAGCTCGCCGATCTGCGCACCGAACGGCGGACCGAGGACGAGCCCGCCGAACAGGCCGAGATCGACCAGCGCATCGCCGCGCTCGAGGAGGACCAGCAAGGCCTGCGGATGGTGCTCGGCAATGTCGGCGACACGTTCGAGCGCGACTTTCGCGAAGGCTTCGAGGAAAGCCCGCTGCCCGAAGGCAACGAGATCACCACCGCGATCGAGAAGGTGCGCCAGAACCCTCAGCTCGCGATCTACAAGGCGCAGACCAACGCCTACAAGTTCAGCTGGGCGCTGATCCCGCTGAGCGTGCCGTTCGTGTGGCTGCTGTTCCCCTTCTCGCGCCGCTTCAGGGGCTATGATCACACCGTCTTCACGACCTATTCGATCACCTTCATGATCGCGCTCGCCGCGCTGTCGAGCGTGCTGTTCTACTACGGGCTGGGCGCGATCGGCGGGCTATTGCTGCTCTATGCGCCGCTGCACATGTACCGCCAGCTGCGCGGCGCCTACACGCTCGGACGCTGGGGCGCGTTCTGGCGGATGCTCGCGCTGAGCCTTTCCGCCTGGATCGCGATCACGCTGTTCGTCGCGCTGGTGGGCGTTTCGGCGGCCTGACGGGAACTCAAGACTGTACCCCGGCCTCGCTAGCCGACGGATATTGCCGGCGGCTGTGAAGCACCGCCAGCACTTCGATCGAATCGGAGCGCACGGTGTACACGACGATGTAATTCGGATGCACAACGGCTTCGCGCGTTTCGGCAACTCGGCCTCGGCGATGCATGTACGGATGATCGACCAGTCGTTCGGTGCAAAGCTCGATACGATCACCAAGCGCAGTCGCCGCGGCGGCGTTGCGCCCGGCGATATACGAGATAATTGCGCGCAAATCCGCCCGCGCGCTTTCGCGCCAATGGAGTTTCACTTGCGCGTCTTCGAGGCTTTCTCGAGTATCTGCCGCATCTCGGCCATCACGACATCATGCGGCACCGGAGGGCGCGGGTCGGCGAGCGAGGCTTCGACCTTGGCGCGAAGCCAGCGGTCGTAAGCCTGCGCCTCCTCTTCGGTCTCGAACTCCGAGACGATCGGCGAGAGCTTGGTCATGGCCGCAGGATACCGCAGAACGCGCACATCCGCCAGAGCACGCTCACGCCCCCTGCGGAGCGCCCTCGCCGCCGCCGAAGCGCTTGCCGGCCTTGGGGATGGCCGAGCCGGTGACCGGGCGCACCGCCGGGCCCTGCGGCGCGTCGGGGCGGTCGAGCTTGCCGTCTTTCAGGAGCTGCTTGATCTCGTCGCCGGTCAGCGTCTCGTACTCGAGCATCGCCTGCGCGAGCAGGTGGAGCTTGTCTTCCTGCGTCTGGAGGATCTCGGTCGCGCGCTTGTGCGCGCCGTCGACCAATTGCCGGATTTCGGCGTCGATCAGCTTGTTGGTCTCGCTCGAGCCCATCGTGCGCGCGGTCTGGCCCATGCCGAGGTAGCCTTCCTGGCTCTCCTCGTATTGCAGCGGCCCGAGCTTGTCGCTCATGCCCCACTTGGTGACCATGTTGCGCGCCAGCTTGGTCGCGTACTGGATGTCCGACGAGGCCCCGCTCGAGACCTTGTCGTGGCCGAAGATGATCTCTTCCGCCACGCGCCCGCCCATCGCAACCGAGAGATCGGCATGCATCTTGTCGCGGTGGTACGAGTAGTTGTCGCGCTCGGGCAGGCGCATGACCATGCCCAGCGCCCGGCCGCGCGGGATGATCGTCGCCTTGTGGATCGGGTCCGACGCGGGCTCGTTGAGCCCGACCAGCGCGTGCCCCGCCTCGTGATAGGCGGTCATCTTCTTCTCGTCGTCGGTCATGACCATCGAGCGGCGCTCGGAGCCCATCATGACCTTGTCCTTCGCGTCCTCGAATTCCTGCATCGCGACGAGGCGCTTCTTGCGCCGCGCGGCAAGCAGCGCGGCCTCGTTGACGAGGTTGGCGAGGTCCGCGCCGGAGAAGCCGGGGGTGCCGCGCGCGATCGTGCGCGGGTTGACGTCGGGGGCGAGCGGAACCTTCTTCATGTGCACGCCGAGGATCTTCTCGCGCCCGTCGATATCGGGCACCGGCACCACCACCTGCCGGTCGAAGCGGCCCGGGCGCAGCAGCGCGGGATCGAGCACGTCGGGACGGTTGGTGGCGGCGATGATGATGATGCCTTCGTTCGCCTCGAACCCGTCCATCTCGACGAGGAGCTGGTTCAGCGTCTGCTCGCGCTCGT
>CAMPIA010000104.1 GCA_946886175.1 uncultured Altererythrobacter sp. | reverse complement strand
CCAGCGGCGTGCTGCTGATCGCGCGCACCCCGGGCAGCGCCGCCTCGTTCTCGAAACGCTTCGCGGGCCGCAGCGCGAAGAAGGTCTATTGGGCGCTGGTGGTCGGCGTGCCCGAAGTCGCCGATGGCACCATCGACGCCGCGCTCGCCAAGCAGCCGGGCACCGGCGGCGAGAAAATGCACGTCGACGAAGAGAACGGCCAGCCTGCCAGAACCCGCTACCGTGTGGTCGAAAAGGTGGGCAACAGGGCCGCCTGGGTCGAACTCGAGCCCCTCACCGGCCGCACCCACCAGTTGCGCGTCCACATGGCGGCGATGGGCCATCCGATCGTCGGCGACGGCAAATACGGCGGGCAGGACGCGTTCCTGACCGGCAGCGTCAGCCGCAAGATGCATCTCCATGCGCGGCGGCTGATCATCGACCAGCCGGCGGTCGACGGGAAGAAGATCGACAAGCTCGACGTCACCGCCGAACTGCCAGAGCATTTCGCCGCGACGATGGAGCAACTCGGCTTCGATCTCTCGCTGAGCCAGGCCGAGCCGCTGCGCGATTCGCCGCCAGAGCGCTCGCGCGCCGAGAAGAAGCAGGCCGCGCGCCAGCACGCCAAGCAATACCGCAAGTCGCGCAAGGGCGAGCGCCGCTCGCGCGGTGCCGCGCCGCCGACCAGGGGACCGGCCACCAAGGGACCGGGTAAAGGGTCGGCCAAGGGGTCGCCCAAGGGATCTGGCAACGGACCGACCAAGGGGAAAGGCCGGACCAAGTGACGGTCAAGCTCGCGGTGTTCGATTGCGACGGCACGCTGGTCGACGGGCAGGCGGCGATCTGCGATTCGATGGAGGCGGCGTTCGCCAGCGCCGGTCTGCCCGCGCCGGCCCGGCACGATGTCCGCCGCATCGTCGGGCTCAGCCTGCCGCAGGCGATTCGCCTGCTCGCCCCCGATGCCGAGGATATGCGCCACCGCCATGCGGTCGATGCCTACAAGGAAGCGTTCCGCGCCTGCCGCCTCGACGGCACGCTGGAGGAGCCGCTGTTCGACGGCATGGCCGAAGTGCTCGCGGACCTCGCCGAACGCGGCTGGACGCTTGGCGTCGCCACCGGCAAATCCGATCGCGGGCTGGCGAGCTGCCTTGCGGCGCACGGCATCGCCGAGCGCTTCGTGACCCTCCAGACCGCCGACCGCCACCCGTCCAAGCCCGATCCCGCCATGCTCGAAGCCGCGCTCGTCGAAGCCGGGGCGCAGGCCGCCGATGCGGTGATGATCGGGGATACGACCTTCGACATGGATATGGCCCGCGCCGCCGGGGTGCGTGCGATCGGCGTCGGCTGGGGCTATCATAGCGCGCGCGAGCTGCGCGAGGCGGGCGCCGAGCACGTCGCCATGACGCCCGCCGAACTGGGAGAGCTGCTGTCATGACCAACTCGGCAATGGGCCGCCACTTCTCGATCGTCGCGGTGCGCTTTACCGGCGTGCTGATGATCCTGCTGGGCATCCTGATCGTGCGCGGCGCGATCGCGGTTGCCGAAGGCGCCGGCTACGTGCTGATCGCGGTGGGCTTGATCGAATTTTTCGTGCTGCCGCTATTTCTCGTGCGCCGCTGGCGCAGTTCGAACGAATGAAGCGGTTCTATCGCGAGCTCGCGGTCGAGGAGGTGACAGGCGGCTGGCGGGTCACGCTCGACGGCCGCGCAGTCAAAACCGCGCAGGGTGCGCCGCAAGTCGTGCCTGCGCGCGCGCTGGCCGATGCGCTCGCCGCCGAATGGGCCGGTCAGGGCGAGGAGATCGACCCCGCGGCCTTCGCGCTGCGCGATCTGGCGGACTACGCGATCGACATGGTGCGCGGCGACCGAACCACTGCAATCGACCGCCTGCTCGCTTTCGCCGAAACCGACACGCTGTGCTATCGCGCCGATCCCGACGAGCCGCTTTACCGCCGCCAGTACGAAATCTGGGAGCCGCTCGTGACCGCGATGGAGGCGCGCGAAGGCATCGCCCTGAACCGCGTCAGCGGCGTGATCCACCGCGCGCAACCGCCCCAAAGCCTTGCGCGCCTGCGTGAGCGGCTGGAAAGCCTCGACGACTTCACCCTCGCCGCACTGCAAACGATGGCCTCGCTCACCGCCTCGCTGTGCGTGGCGCTGGAGGCGCTGGAGGCGGGTGCCGCCCCCGAAGCGCTATGGTCGGCCGCCAATCTCGAAGAGGAATGGCAGGCCGAACTTTGGGGCCGCGACCCGGAGGCCGAGGCGCGAATGGAAAAGCGCGGCCTGGAATTCATGTGTGCGCTCGAGTTCGACCGGCTCACGCGTTTGCGCCACCGCCGGCCCCAGTAATCGGTGCTTGGTTTCCGGCGGCTTGCCCGGTCGATATCCAAAACCCAACCTGTCATCCCCGCGAAAGCGGGCATCCAAGGTGCGACCATTCCACCAGGGATTCCCGCTTTCGCGGGAATGACATGAAGGGTGATGGGTTGTTCGACCACCCAGCCGTTGGCGGGCCTTCATGCCGAACCGCTGTAGCTGCTAACCCACCCACTCCGCGACCTGGCCGGCGACGTCGTTCGCGGCCTGGTTGAGCGCGGGGCCGACCGAGGCGACGTCGGGCGCCACGCCGGGGACCACGCTTTCGAACCGGCGCGTTTCGATCGCGCCGCCCGCTGTGTCGCGGATCGCGTCGAAGCGCACGACGACCGAGGAGGTCTGCGCGTTATAGCCGAAGTCGCGCAGCACGCCGCGCAACTGCGTCTCGGGCGTGAGCGCCGGATCGTTCGAGTCGATCACCATCCGGCCGTTGCGCGTACGGATCGTCTCGGCGAGCAGCGCACGGAACAGCCGCGCGGGCTTGTCGACCCACACCGCGTTCTGGAGATAGGCGATATTGGCGTCGTCGATCTGCACCGGGACGCGCACGACGTCGAGCCGCGCGGGCGCGTCGGGCACGAGGATCGCGAGCGCGCCTTCCGCGCTGCCGGTCGCGCCCGAACCGGCGGGCGCTTCGGCGGTGGGCGTCAGCGTCAGCAGGCTCTCGGGCGGCTCGGCGCCGAAGCTGATGCAGCCGGCGAGCGCCGCAAGCGCCGCAAGCGCCGGAAATGTCCTGACAATCGCGCGCATTGCGCTTCCCCTTGGTTTCGCGCCGCTCACGGCTCGTAGTCCGGCAACGCTGGCCCGCCGAGCAGCGAACCCGCGCCTTGCGTTTCGATCTGCTCGGTCACTTCGCGCAGCGCCTTGCTGGTCGCGCGCAAGTCCTGCATCGCGGCTTCGGCGGCGGGCAAGGTGCTTTCGCTGAGCTGGCGCGCGGCGGGACGCGCATCGTCGAGCGTCGCCTCGAGCGCCTTGGCCGCGGCGTCGGCGGATTGCAGCGTCGCGCGCATCTGCGTCGCCAGCGACTGCCCTTCCTGGTTCAGCAGTTCGTCGGTCGAGCCCATGACTTTCTCGAACGCGTCGAGCGCCTCGCTCGATTCGCGCAGCGTTACCTGCAGCTCGGCCATCGTGGCGCGAATCTGCGGCGCGGTTTCGGCGAGAACGGCGGTCATCTGATTGGTGTTGCGCAGGATGCCCGCGATCTCGCCCTGGTTCTCGTCCGACAGCAGCATCGTCAGGCGTTCGGTCAGCGTCGCCAGCCGCTCGAGCAGCAGCGGCGCGTTGGCGAGCAATTCGCCGAGACCGCCGGGCTTGGTCGGGATCACCGGCACGCCTTCGGGGCACGCGGTATTGCCCGGCCCTTCCTCGCAGGTGATCTTGGGCGCATCGCGCCGCGCGCCGTCGAGCAGGATCGTCGAGACCCCGGTGAACGATCCCTGGATCGTCGCGGTGGTGCCGACGCGGATCGGCACTTCCTCGCGCACCTTGATCCGCACGCGTACGAACTGAGGGTCGGTCTCCCACAGTGCGATGTCGCTCACCTGCCCCACCGGGACGCCGGCGAAGGACACCTGCGAACCGTTGGCGAGCCCGGCGACCGATTGCTTGAAGAAAATGTCGAATTCGTCCTGCGTGCCCTGCCCCAGCCGCGCGAGCCAGACGAAGAACAGCGCCAGCCCGGCCAGCAGCACCAGGGTGACCGCCCCGACCCAGACATGATTTGCACGCGTTTCCATTCGCTTGCCCCTATGCCTCGCCTTGCGAGGCGTTGTCCATCGTTTCGGCGCGTTTCTTGCTCGCCTGGGCGGCGCGGCCGCGCGGACCGTTGAAATATTCCTCGATCCACGGGTGGTCGGTTTCGAGCAGTTCGGGGATCGTACCGACCGCGATCACCTTCTTGTCCGCCAGCACCGCCACGCGGTCGCAAATCTCGTAGAGCGTGTCGAGATCGTGGGTGATGAGGAACACCGTGAGACCCATCGTCTGCTTGAGCTCGCGGGTCAGCCGGTCGAACGCGGCCGCGCCGATCGGGTCGAGACCCGCGGTCGGCTCGTCGAGGAACAGCAGCTCGGGATCGAGCGCCAGCGCCCGCGCGAGCCCGGCACGCTTCTTCATGCCGCCCGACAGCTCGGCCGGATACTTGCTCACGGCATCGTCGGGCAGGCCCGAGATCATCACCTTGTAACGCGCAATCTCATGCATGAGCTGCGGGCTGATGTCGGGGTAGAACTGCTTGAGCGGCACCTCGACATTTTCGCCCACGGTCAGCGTCGAGAACAGCGCGCCGCCCTGGAACAGCACGCCCCAGCGGTTGCGCACGCCGAGGTTCTCGTCGGGGTCGGCGCCGGTCATCGAGCGGCCGAACACCTCGATCTCGCCTTCGGCCGGGGTCTGCAGCCCGATGATCGAGCGCATCAGCACCGACTTGCCGGTGCCCGATCCGCCGACCACGCCGAGAATCTCGCCGCGCTTGACCGTGAGCGAGAGATCCTCGTGCACCGTCTGGTCGCCGAAGCGGTTGACCAGCCCCTTCACCACCACCGGGTTCTCGCCCCGGAAGCGTTCGTAGCGGCCGAGCCCCTTCTTCTCGAGTTCCTCGTCTTCGTTCATGCCCAGCCGATCTTGGTGAAGAACACCGCGAAGAACGCGTCGAGCACGATGACCATGAAGATCGCCTGGACCACCGCCTTGGTCGTCTTGAGGCCGACTTCCTCCGAATTCCCCTCGACCTGCATGCCCTGATAGCAGCCGGTCAGCGCCACGATCAGGCCGAACACCGGCGCCTTGGCCATGCCGACGTAGAAATCGTAGATCGGCACCACTTCCTGCACGCGGGCGAGGAAGGTCATGAACGGGATGCCCAGCATCAGATCGCCGATCACCGCGCCGCCGATGATCGCCACGCACGAGGCGAAGAACCCGAGCAGCGGCATCATCAGCACCGCGGCCAGAATGCGCGGAATCACCAGCGCCTCGATCGGAGAAATGCCGATCGTGCGCATCGCGTCGACTTCCTCGGTCAGCTTCATCGTGCCGA
>CAMPIA010000103.1 GCA_946886175.1 uncultured Altererythrobacter sp. | reverse complement strand
CGCTCTCGGTGCTCGGCTGCGTCGTCAACGGCCCGGGCGAGGCGCGCGAGACCGATATCGGCCTCACCGGCGGCGGCCAGGGCAAACACATGGTCTACCTTTCGGGGATCAAGGACCACCATATCGACGACGCCGGAATGCTCGACCATATCGTCCGCCTCGTCGAAGCCAAGGCGGCCGAGATCGAAGCCGGCATGAGCGATGCGGGCAAGGCGGACGAGGTCCCGGAAGCGGCGGAGTAGCCCGCGGCGCGCTCAGAAATAGATGTCGACGTAATCGGTCAGCCCGTCGCACCATTCGAATTCGCGCAGGCGCCAGTATTCGCGGCCTTGCGTCACCCCGAAGCGCCAGAGCTTGTCCGCGCTGCACTGTCGCCCGGCATCGGGGGTGTCGGTGATCGCCACCCGGCCGTCGAGCAGGAAGTAATCGGCGCCGATCTCGGTCACCGTGCCTTCTACCGAAACGCGGCCCGGCCCGTCCGGCGCCGCCTGCGCGCCCGAGAGGCGCCACACGCCGTCCTCACCCACCGTCACCGTCACATCGCCGCGCGTGTCCCAATCGATCCACTGGAGCGTGATCCCGCTGTTGTTGCGCAGGCGCGAAGCTGCATCCCGATCGAGGATGCGCGTGGCCGCCGCCGTCCCGGGCTCCGGCGTCTCGGCCGCGGGCGGCAACGGCGGATTTTCGATCCGCGGCGCAGACGGCGCGGCGGCGCAAGCGGAGAGCAGCAAGGCGAACGGGAGAAAGGCGTGCTTCATGTGCGATGAACGCCGGCCCCCGCGCGCCCGTTCCCCGTTCACCTGCCGGTTAGGGCTTGCTATGCTATCATCCGACCATGGACAGACGCGGCATCATCAAGGGCGCCCTGGCGCTGGGGACCACATTGGGCGCGGCGCTGGCGCTGCCCGCCCGCCTGCCTGCGCAGGTTCGCAGCGGAAACCCGCGCGACGCGATGCTGGCGGAGATCGCCAAGCGCGAACAGCAGAAGGCGGGCTCGATCCTCTGGCGCACCGACGTGGTCGGCATCGCCGACTACGGCCTGCACAGCGCGGAGCCGCGCTTCCACTTCGTCAATCTCGACGCCGGGCGGGTCGATTCCTACCTCGTCACCCACGGCGCCGGGTCGGACCCGGAGCACGAGGGCTGGCTCAACTGGTTCTCCAACGTGCCCGAATCGCTGTGCTCCAGCCGCGGCGCCTATATGACCTACGGCTGGTACACCGGGCAGTTCGGCACCTCGATCCGGCTCGAAGGGCTCGAGGCCGACAATTCGAACGCGCTCGACCGCGCGATCGTGATGCACCGCGCGGACTATGCCGAGCCCGCGCACGTCGCGCGCTGGGGCCGGCTCGGCCGCTCGAACGGCTGCTTCGCGATGGGCGAGGTGCAATTCAAGCGGGCGCTGCTCGAACTCGGCGGCGGGCGCGTTCTCTTCGCCGATCGCCTCGGGCTGGCGGCGGACGGGTCCACGGTTGCACCCCCGCAGCAGATCGCCGGCGAAATCCGGCCGCTGGGGCCCGAGCCCGCGCGCGGCGAGGATATCCTCAATCCGGGTGTTTATTGAGCGCTTGCGCCGTCATTTGCGAGCGTAGCGAAGCAATCCAAGGACCAAACAACGAGGCTACCGAACCGGCAGTTCGTGGCAATCCTGTCGATTCATGGATTGCCGCGCCGCCTTCGGCGGCTCGCAATGACGATCAAGGAAAGTGAGGCGGCTTCTCAGGTCGTCTTCATGTCGTCGATGATTTCGACCGCCTTCTCGTCGGTGCGGCGGGCGCGGTTCTCCTGGCGCGGCGCTTCGAGCGCGGCGAGCACCGGCGCGTCGCGGCCGTAGATGTCCTTGAACGTGCGCATCTCGCCGTCGATGTCGGTCCCCATCGTGAAATAGGTGATGTAGACCGGCATCTGCGTCGTGGCGAACGGCACCTTGGTGTAGTCGCCCGACTTGAGGATGGCGACCGCCTCCTCCGCCGCCGCCGTACGCTCTTCGTCGGTCTTCGGGTTCTGCGCCAGGATCGCCAGCGTGATCGCCAGTTCGCTCGCGCGCTCGGTGCGGATGCAGCCGTGGCTTAGCGCGCGGTTGGCGTTGTCGAACAGGCCCCGCGCCGGAGTGTCGTGGAGGAAGATCGCGTGCGGATTGGGCATGTCGAGCTTCATCAGCCCGAGCGAATTGCCCGGTCCCGGCTGCTGGACCACGGTGACGAAGCCGGTGTCCTCGTCGCGCCAGCCCTTGTAGCCGTTGGCGCGCGCCCACCCCGGATTGCCGAGCACTCGCGCGCCCAGCCCCTCGCCCTTCACGATCGACTGCGGCACCGTCCAGTTGGGGTTGAAGATCACCCCCTCGACCGTCTCGGCGAGCTGCGGGGTCGCGGTGCGGCCCGGCTTGCCGACGATCGTCTTGTAGGTGCGCAGGATCTTGTCGTTGACCGTCAGCCGAAGCTGGAACTCGGGCACGTTGGTCATCAGGTACTGGTTGCCCAGATCGCGCGCGAGCCAGCGCCAGCGGTCCATATTGGCGCGGATCAGCTTACGCCGCGACGTCTGGTCGGCGGCCGTCTCGGCGAGCTCCGCCTTGAGCTTGGCGTAGTCGGGATGGAGCGGCGCGAGGCCCGCCAGCGCGCCGGCGATATCGCCGCTAGCGAGCGCAGCTTCCATCACCTCGCCGGTGCGATAGCGGTCGGGATCGGGATCGACCACGAACCACTGCTTGCGCGCCTCCATCGGAGTGCGCCCGTCGCGCATGTCTTCGACCAGCCACGCGAAGGTCCGGCTCGCCACCTGGTCGAGCGCCGCGCCCGGCCCGGCGAGCATCGCCTGGCGCAGGCCCGCCTCGTCGTAGTCGGCCGGATCGAGCCCGTGCGCGCCGATCTGCGCGATCGCCGCGGCGAGCTTCTCGGCATGGGCCAGGCTCCACGGCTGGATCTCGGGCGCGAACTGCTGGACGACCTCGCGCGAGATCGTCGGGATCGGATCGCCGGTGATCGGCGGCACCGGCCCGGGAACCGGTGCGGGAGCGGGAGCGGGCGGAGCAGGCACGGGGGCCACTGGATCGTCGTCGGGCCGGACCGGATATTCCTCGAGCGCGCGCGATTCGGGAAGCAGGTTCTCGGGTGCGCGCTGCTGCGCCGCCCCGGCGGCCGGGGCGAGCGCCGCGAGCGAGGCGGCGGCGAGGAGATATGGCGAGGGTGTTCTGGTCATGGACTGTCTCAAACTTCGGTAAGGTGGGCCCGAATTCCGGCGCCGTCGACGCGAATTTGCCCGATCGGGCTCCGCGCTTCAAGCATGGCGGCTGACTGCCGCCTGAATCGCGCGAAGGCGGGTGACGCGCGGCGGCGGCGCGCCTATTGCCCCCCGATGCCGTCCGAGCACCGCCTGATGCCGTTCCTCGCCGCTTTCGCCGGGGTCGGAATGCTGTCGCTGATGGACGCCTTCATGAAGGGCGCCTCGCTCGCCGCGGGGGCCTACAGCGCGGCGGTGCTGCGCGCGGCGCTGGCGTTCGCGATCGCCGCGCCGCTGTGGCTCGCGCTCGGCGGCCGCTGGCCGACCCGCGCGGTGCTCAAGCTCCATCTGCTGCGTGGAACGGTGTCGGCGTTCATGGCGCTATTGTTCTTCTACGCGCTGACCAAGCTCGCGATTGCCGAGGCGATCGCGATCTCGTTCGTCGCCCCGTTGATCGCGCTCTATCTCGCCGCGCTGCTGCTCGGCGAGCGCATCAAGCGCAAGGCCATCCTCGCCTCGCTGCTCGGCTTTGTGGGCACGCTGGTGATCATCGGCGGCCGCGTGGGGCGCGGCGGGATGAGCGAGGACGCCTGGCTCGGGCTCGCCGCGATCCTGGTCTCGGCGGTGCTCTACGCCTGGAATTTCGTGATCATCCGCCAGCAATCGCAGGTCGCGGGCCCGACCGAAGTGGCCATGTTCCACGGCGGCGTCTCGACGCTCGCGCTGGGGATCGGCGCGCCGTGGTTTCTGACCATCCCGGCGGCGGAGGTGTTCGGTGGCCTCGCCGCGTCCGCGTTGCTCACGGTCGGCGGCGCGATGGCGCTCGCCTGGGCCTATGCGCGCGAGGAAACCCAGGCGCTGGTTCCGATCGAATATTCGGGTTTCCTGTGGGCGATGCTGTTCGGGTGGCTGTTCTTCGCGGAAAAAGTGACCGCGACCACGCTCGGCGGCACCACGCTGATCGTGATCGCCTGCTGGATCGCCGCGCGCAGACGGACCGAACAGACTGCGGTCTAACGGTCGGCCTGCTCGGTTTCGGCCGCCTTGGCCGGCTGACCCGAAAAAGTCAGCGCCGCGGCGAAGCAGGCGCTGACCACGAGCGCCCCTGCCAAAATCGCCGCGCGTACGGTTCCCGGCGGGCCGTCACCCGCATATGCATGGCTGGTCATGCGTCCTCTCCTGTCGGCCATGCCCCCTGGCACGCCTTGTTCTGCAACGATAATGCACCGCGGCGCGGCATGGTTCCGGCCCGCGCACGAACCCTCCGGCCCTTGACGCGTGGCGTATGAACGCGCAGTTGCCGCGGCAAATCGCGACTCTCCGCCAGGGCGCAGCGCGGAGGCCGCCATCCATGAAAGGACGACGAACAGCATGACCCAGGTCGGCAAGGACACGCTCGGAACCCGCTCCACGCTTTCCGTGAACGGCAAGGACTACGCCTACTATTCGTTCGCCAAGGCGGCGGAGAAAGTCGGCGACGTCTCGCGCCTGCCGTTCAGCCTCAAGGTCTTGCTCGAGAACATGCTGCGGTTCGAGGACGGCGGGTTCACCGTGGGCGAGGAACACGTGCGCGCGATCGCCGACTGGCAGAAGAACCCCGCGACCGGAGAGGAAATCCAGTACCGCCCCGCGCGCGTGCTGCTGCAGGATTTCACCGGCGTTCCCTGCGTGGTCGACCTCGCCGCGATGCGCGACGCGATCGCGAAGCTCGGCGGCGACACCGCCAAGATCAACCCGCAGGTCCCGGTCAACCTGGTGATCGACCACTCGGTCATGGTCGACGAGTTCGGCCATCCCAAGGCGTTCGAGAAGAACGTCGAGCTCGAATACGCGCGCAACGCCGAGCGCTACGACTTCCTCAAGTGGGGCTCGAAGAGCTTCCGCAACTTCTCCGCCGTGCCCCCGGGCACCGGCATCTGCCACCAGGTCAACCTCGAGCACATCGCGCAAGGCGTGTGGGCGAGCGAAGGCGAGGATGGCCAGATGGTCGCCTATCCCGATACTTGCGTGGGCACCGACAGCCACACGACGATGATCAACGGCCTGGGCGTACTCGGCTGGGGCGTCGGCGGAATCGAGGCCGAAGCCGCGATGCTCGGCCAGCCGGTGTCGATGCTGATTCCCGAAGTCGTCGGATTCAAGCTTACCGGCGCGCTCGGCGAAGGCGTGACCGCGACCGACCTCGTGCTCA
>CAMPIA010000102.1 GCA_946886175.1 uncultured Altererythrobacter sp. | reverse complement strand
CGATGCTCGGCGTCACGCTCGACTGGATGGAGCTGCGCGATTTCCTGCCGCCGCACGCCGAACCGCGCTTGCGCCGCTCGGCGCTCGCCTCGAGCTTCGTCGCGGCGCTCGAGCTCGCGCGCATGGGCAAGGCCGAACTCGCGCAGGACGAGGCGTTCGGGCCGCTGCGGTTGCGGCGGGTGCCGGGGTGAGCGAGCCGATCGACGCCCTGGAGCGCGCGATCGAGGCGACGCTGTTCGCCTCGGAAGAACCGATGACGGCCGAAGCGCTCGCCGGGCACCTTGGCGATGCCGACCCGGCCGAAGTGCGCGCGGGCTTGCGCGCGCTCGCGGCGCATTACGACCGGCGCGGCGTGCGGCTGGTTGAGCGCGCGAAGCGCTGGCATTTCGAAACCGCGCCCGACCTCGCGCATCTGCTGCGGCGCGAGCGCGAGCAGGTCCGCCGGCTGAGCCGCGCGGCGACCGAGGTGCTCGCGATCGTCGCCTATCACGAGCCGGTCAGCCGCGCGGAGATCGAATCGATCCGCGGGGTGCAGACCTCCTCGGGTACGCTCGATGTGCTCATGGAAGCGGGCTGGGTGCGCGTCGCGGGCCGGCGCGAGGCGCCCGGACGCCCGGTGATCTACGCCACGACGCCCGAATTCCTCCAACACTTCGGGCTCGAATCGCGCCGCGATCTGCCGGGAATTGACGAATTGCGCGCCGCGGGGCTGCTCGACCCGGTCGACGAAGCCTACGAGACGCTCGCCGAGAGCGGCGACGGGGTGGAATCGGACGGCGAGAGCGCCTAGATGGGGCCTGGACGGCGCGCCCGCGCCGCGCGCGTATTTTCGGAGTCGAACAATGGGTTTTGGATCTCTCTGGCACTGGATCATCGTGCTGATCGTCGTGCTTATCCTTTTCGGGCGCGGACGGATCTCGGAGATCATGGGCGATTTCGGCAAGGGCATCAAAAGCTTCAAGCACGGGTTGAACGAGCACGAGCAGGCTGCCGACAAAGCCTCTCCGCGCATCGAAGGGCCGTCGCACGAGGCGAAGCCCGCGTCGGACGCGGCGGCGGAGCCCAAACCCGCGGAACCGCGCGACCACACGAAGTGATCCGGCGTCCCCGCGCCGGCGAGGGACCCTAGGGCCATGTTCGATATCGGCGCCACCGAACTGCTGGTCATCGCGATCGTGGCGATCCTCGTGATCGGCCCGAAGGACATGCCGCTCGCCCTGCGCACCGCGGGCCGCTGGATCGGCAAGATTCGGCAGGTCTCGGCGCATTTTCGTACCGGGCTCGATGCGATGATTCGCGAGGCGGAGATGGAAGATATGGAGAAGAAGTGGCGCGAACAGAACGCGCGGATCATCGCCGATCATCCTTCCGAACAGATGGAACCGCTCGACCACGGCAAGGCTGCGGCTGAATCGCGGACCGATGACAGCGAGCGCGACGAGGGCGATAATCCGCCCCCGGCCGGGAGCACGGACCAGCCGGCGCTGCCGCTCGGCAAGCCGCGGGCGGAATAGGCCGACATGGCGTTCAAATTACGCGATCTCGACGAAACGCAGGCGCCCCTGCTCGATCATCTGATCGAGCTGCGCACGCGGCTGCTGCGCTGTGTCGCGGCGCTCGCGGTCACGTTCGCGGTCTGCCTCTATTTCGCGGACGACATCTTCGGCTTCCTCGTCCGGCCGCTGACCGAAGCGTTCCCCCAGGGGCAAGGGCGGCTGATCTACACCCAGCTCTACGAGGCGTTCTTCGTCGAGCTGAAGGTCGCGCTGTTCGCAGCGTTCTTCGTGAGCTTCCCGGTGATCGCGAACCAGCTCTGGGCCTTTATGGCGCCCGGGCTCTATGCGCGCGAGAAGCGGGCGTTCCTGCCGTTCCTGGTCGCGACCCCGGTGCTGTTCCTGTGCGGGGCGGCGCTCGCCTACTATGTCGTCATGCCCACGGCGTTTCGCTGGTTCCTGGGCTACGAAGGCAAGGTCGGCGGGCTCGATATCGAGGCGCTGCCGGGCACCGGCAACTACCTGTCGCTGGTGATGCAGTTCATCCTCGCGTTCGGAATCAGCTTCCTGCTGCCGGTGTTCCTGCTGCTGCTCAATCGTGCCGGCATGGTCACCCGCGCACAGCTTGTCTCGGCGCGGCGCTATATCATCGTGCTGGTGGTGACGGTCGCCGCGATCGTAACGCCGCCCGACCCCGGATCGCAGCTCATACTCGCGATTCCGCTGTGGCTGTTGTTCGAAGGATCGCTGGTCCTGATGCGGCTGTCCGAACGCCGCGCCGAACAGACTTCGGTGGAAGGCGATTCGCCGACGGAGTGAAAGCGCCGATGCGTGGCTCGTCGGGACTCCCAACCATTCTCGAACGCACAACAAAAAACGGGGCCGTAAGGCCCCGTTCTTATTCGTTGTGGCGAAAGCCGATCAGGCGCTGATGGGATCGTCGCCGTCGTCTTCGTCACCGCCCACGGCGATCACGATGCCGGCAACCACTGCGGCTGCCGCGAGAATCGCGAGGAGGATGCCGCCGGCACCGGCCTCGCCACCCATTTCGCTCTCGCCAGCGACCGGAGCGGCCGCACGATCGACGCTCGGCGCCGACTGGGCGAGGGCCGGCGAAGCGGCCATGGACAGGGCTGCCGTTGCGGCGAAAAGGTTACGGAACTTCATCGATACGTCTCCTCGGAGCTCTTAATTGTTCAAACTCACCGCCCCCACTAGGGCAGAGCGGCCGGGGTGGCAACCCCATTTCACAAGCAGACTGCGCGAACATGTTACCGGAAAGTAACACCTTTCGCTGGTCCTGCTCCACCTTTTCCCACACCGATCTCGAACTTGTTCTAGCACGAGACAGCGGGCGATTCCAACTTTCCATCGCACCCTGCGTATGGCGCGAGACGAGGCCCAAACGTGCCAGGCCAGCGCCCGTGCAGATGGCCTGCTACCGTTTCGAAACCCTTAAACCGTCTTTGGTTTCCGGAAAATGCGCCCGAACGGGCAAATAATGCGCTCGCATGTCGAGCTACGCGTCACTCTGCGGCATAGACCCGTTCGCCGCCTACCCACGTTTCGAGGACTTGCGTGGCGCGCAGCTCTTCGGGAGTCGCCAGCAGCAGATCGCGATCGACCAGCACGAAATCGGCCCACTCGCCTTCGACAAGCCGTCCGAAACGCCCCTCGGCGAATCCCGCATAGGCCCCGTCGGCCGTGTACGCGGCAAGGGCCTGCTCGCGGGTGACCGCTTCTTCCGGGCGCCAGCCGCCGAACGGCTGCCCGTCCGGGCCGCGGCGCGTGAAGGCGGCCGCGAGCCCCGCGAAGGGGTCCGGCTTCTCGACCGGCGCATCCGATCCGAACGCGAGTCGTGCGCCGGCAGCGGCGATGCTTTTCCAGGCATAGGCCCCCGCCAGCCGAGGCGGATCGAGCCGCGCTTCGGCCATCAGGCGGTCCGAGGTCTGGTGAACCGGCTGCATCGAGGCGATTATCCCGTGCTCGCCGAACCTGGCGATGTCGGCCGGATCGACGATCTGGGCGTGTTCGATTCGCCAGCGGCGGTCGCCTTCGTAAGTCGCGGACAGTTCTTCGATCGCGGCCAGCACCTCCGCATTGGCGGCATCGCCGATCGCGTGCACCGCGACCTGAAACCGGTCGAGCGCCGCGCGGCTCATCAGGTTGCGCAATTGCGAACCGGTCAGCAGCGGCAGGCCGCGATTGCCCGGATCGTCGGCATAGGGCTGCTTTAGCCACGCCCCGCGCGATCCCAGCGCGCCGTCGAGGTAGATCTTGACCCCGTTCAGCCGCAGCTTGTCGTCGTAGAGCCAGGGTGTGGGTTCCGGTCCCGCGATCAGCTCCATCGCCTCGGTCCCGGCCGCGTAGGCCATGATCCGCGTCTTGAGCCGGCCGCTGTCGCCTGCGCGGCGATAGGATTGCCAGTCCTCGATCGTCGTGCCCATGTCGGCGACCGCCGTTACCCCGTTGGCGAGCAGGATGTCCTGCGCCTTCTGCAGGGCGAGGTCGCGGTCGGCGGGGCGCGGCGCGGGCAGCTTGGCCGTGACGAGCGCGCTCGCCGCATCGACCAGTACGCCCGCGGGCTCTCGCGAACCGGGAAGCCGCTCGATCCGGCCGCCCGTGGGATCGGGGGTTTCGGCGGTCACTCCGGCGAGCCGCAGGGCCGCGCTGTTGGCCCAGCCGGCGTGGCCATCGACCCGCTCGAGCCAGACCGGCCGGTCGGCCACGGCAGCGTCGAGCTCGGCGGCGGTCGGGAAGCGATCCAGGCCCCATTGCACCTGGTTCCATCCGCGGCCGATGATCCAGCGGCCGCCGGGATTGGCGGCGGCGTATTCGGCGATCTTCGCCTGCGCCTCGGCGAGCGATTTCGTGTCCGACAGGTCGAGCGTGAGCGCGGCGAAGCCGAGCCCCATCACGTGTAGGTGCGAATCGATCATTCCCGGGATCAGGAACCGCCCCTCGCCGTCGACCTGGAAATCGACGTCGCGCGGGCGCTTGTCGCCGCGGTCGAGCACCTGCTCGATGCGTCCGTCGTCGCCGATGACCAGACCGGTGAAATTGTCGATCTCGCCATCTTCGTCGATGGTCACGCCCTGGACGTTCTCGATCAGCGTGTCCGCCCCGGCGGCGCCGCTCCAGGCGGCGGCGGCAAGGGCGAGGGCGGAAGCGGCAAGGCGGATCATCGGCGGTCCTCTGGTCGTTTCGTATGCGGGTGTTCGCCGCCGGCAGTTACGGCAACTGGCTGCCAAAGCAAATGCCCGCACACAGGAAGCAATAGCCGTGTTTGCAGCAGCGGGCTTTTGCCCTAGGTGCGTGGCCATGAGCCAGAGCCAAGCCGTTTCCGCTGCTGAATCCTCCCTCCAGAGCCTGACGATCGATCACGTTCGCGCTGCCGCCGCGCGGATCGAGGGCGCCGTGGTGCGCACGCCGACGATGTACAGCAAGACGCTGTCGGAAATCGCCGGGGCCGAAATCTGGCTCAAGTTCGAGAACCTCCAGTTCACCGCAGCCTACAAGGAACGCGGCGCGCTCAACGCGTTGCTGCTGCTGTCGCAGGAACAGCGCGAGCGCGGCGTCATCGCCGCCTCGGCCGGCAACCACTCGCAGGGGCTCAGCCATCACGGGACCCGGCTCGGCGTGCCGGTGACGATCGTCATGCCGCGCTCGACCCCCACGGTGAAGGTGATGCAGACCGAAAGCGTCGGTGGCAACGTCGTGCTCGAAGGCGAGACGTTCGACGAAGCCTATGCCCACGCGCGCAAGCTGGAGAAGGAACGCGACCTCACCTTCGTCCATCCGTTCGACGATCCCGATGTCGCCGCGGGCGCCGGCACGACCGCGCTCGAGATGCTCGAGGACGCGCCGGAGATCGATTGCTTCGTCACCCCGATCGGCGGCGGCGGGCTGATCTCGGGCATGTCGACCGTGG
>CAMPIA010000101.1 GCA_946886175.1 uncultured Altererythrobacter sp. | reverse complement strand
GTTCGATCGCCATGGCTCAGTACTCCTCCACCAGCACGTCGGTGTAGAGTTCGCCCGGCTCAGGCTCGGGAGAATTTTCCGCGAAATCCGCCGCTTCGGCCACGATCTTGCGAATGTCCTTGTCGATCGCCTTCAAGTCTTCCTCGCTCTTGCCCTGGTCGATCAGCAACTTTTTCAGACCTTCGATCGGATCCTTGTGCTCGCGCACATCCTGCACCTCTTCGCGGGTGCGGTACTTGGCCGGATCGGACATCGAGTGGCCGCGGTAGCGGTAAGTGTTGAGCTCCATGAGCACCGGACCCTTACCCGCGCGCACATGCTCGAACGCCACTTCGGCGGCGGCGCGCACTTCGAGCACGTCCATTCCGTTCACGTCCATGCCGGGGATGCGGAACGCGGTGCCGCGGCGGTAGAACTCGGTCTCCGCGCTCGATCGCGCGGTGCTGGTGCCCATCGCGTACTGGTTGTTCTCGACCACGAACACGATCGGCAGCTTCCACAGGCTGGCCATATTCATGGTCTCGTAGACCTGGCCCTGGTTCGCCGCCCCGTCGCCGAAATAGGCGAGGCACAAGCCGCCATCCTCGTTGTACTTGTGCGCCAGCGCCAGCCCGCCGCCGAGCGCGACCTGCGCGCCGACAATGCCGTGTCCGCCATAGAATTTGTGCTCGGTGCTGAACATGTGCATCGAGCCGCCCTTGCCCTTCGAGATGCCCGCCTGGCGCCCGGTGAGCTCGGCCATGATCACGTTCGGATCGATGCCGTAGGCGAGCATGTGGCCGTGATCGCGGTAGCCGGTGATCACGCTGTCCTTGTCGTTGTCGAGCGCGCTCTGGAGCCCGATCGCGACCGCTTCCTGCCCGATGTAGAGATGGCAGAACCCGCCGATCAGCCCGAGGCCGTAGAGCTGGCCCGCCTTCTCTTCGAACCGGCGGATGAGCAACATCTGCCGATAGAGTTCCATCAGCTGCTCTTCGGAGGCGTCGAAGCGCTTCGCCTTCTCGAACGCATCCTGGAGGCTGTGCAGCGCGAAGTCTGCATCGCCCGCCGGGTCCTGCCTCGTGGTCGATTTCGCAGCCGCCTTGCGGGTCTTGGCGGTCTTGGCGGTCTTGGCCAAATCTCTGTCCTCGGTTGTCGCGATCACCTGGGGAGGTGCGCCGCGGCGCGCGGCATGGGCTGCCTATAGGCGCAAGGCCCGCGCGGGCGCAACGCCCCGGCAATGCGATGAATACGAAATTTCCGTAGCGTCGACCGGCGCCCGCACCGCGGCTATTCGCCAGGTTGATCGATGATCAGAACCACCTCGTCGGGATGGACGACGTTGAAGTTGCGGCGCAGTTCCTCGCCCACGAGATCGGGGTCGGCATGGTCGGGATGCGCGAGCTGGACGCGGTTCGCGAGCGCGTCGCGCTCCTTGGTGAGCTTGGCGATGCGCGCCTGACGCTGATCGAGGAGCCGGGCGTTTTCGCCCCAGGCGAGCAGCCCGCTGGGCCCGGCGATCGCGAGGCCCATGAGCAGCAGCAGAAGCGCCAGGGCGAGCCCTTGCGTCAATTGCTCCCTTGGCAGGGTGATCCTGTGTCCCTCGCGCGTCACGAAGGCGACAGAATCACAGTTAACGCCGTGATTCAAGTAGTTTGTCCGCGAAGTTCGCAGCTTTGCGATAAACCGGGGAGCGCGCGAGCCCGGCACGCGTTCCTTCGACATCGCGCATACTTGCGAAATCCGCGCAAATTGGTTACAACTGAAACCAACAAGAGGAGATCAGTGAATGCCCGACCTGTTCGACAATCCCGCCGGCCTCGACGGTTTCGAGTTCGTCGAATTCTGCGCGCCCGATAAAGGCGTACTCGAACCCGTCTTCGAGGCGATGGGCTTCACCCATGTCGCAACCCATCGCAGCAAGGACGTGCACCTCTGGCGTCAGGGCGGCATCAACCTCGTCACCAATTATGAGCCGCACAGCGCGGCCTGGTATTTCGCACGCGAACACGGGCCTTCCGCCTGCGGCATGGCCTTTCGAGTGCGCGACGCCGCGAAGGCTTGGGAACATCTGATGGAGGCCGGTGCGCAGCCGGTCGAGACAGAAACCGGGCCGATGGAGCTCAACATTCCCGCCATCAAGGGCATCGGCGGCGCGAATCTCTACATCGTCGACCGCTACGACGCCGAGGGTTCGGAGGGGCAGCTCTCGATCTACGACATCGACTTCGAGTATCTGCCGGGGGTCGATCGGCACCCGGTCGGCGCCGGGTTCAAGCTGATCGATCACCTGACGCACAACGTCTACGGCGGCCGGATGAAGTACTGGGCGGACTATTACGAGACGCTCTTCAACTTCCAGGAAATCCGCTATTTCGACATCAAGGGCGAATATACCGGCCTCACCTCCAAGGCATTGACCGCGCCCGACGGCAAGATCCGCATCCCGCTCAACGAAGAAGGCGACAGCGGCAAGGGCCAGATCGAGGAATACCTGCGCGAATTCAACGGCGAGGGCATCCAGCACATCGCGTTGATCTGCGACGATCTGACCGCCTGCTGGGACAATCTCAAGAAGCTCGGCGTGCCGTTCATGACCGCACCGCCCGAAACCTATTACGAGATGCTCGACGAGCGCCTGCCCGGCCACGGCGAGAACGTGGGCGAGCTCCGGTCGCGCGGCATCCTGCTCGACGGTACCACCGAAGGCGGCCAGCCCCGCCTCCTGCTGCAGATATTCGCCGAGGCGCAGGTCGGGCCGGTGTTCTTCGAATTCATCCAGCGCAAGGGCGACGAAGGCTTCGGCGAAGGCAATTTCAAGGCTCTGTTCGAGAGCATGGAGCGCGACCAGATCAAGCGCGGCGCGCTGAAGGTCGAGGAGCCTGCGGAATGACCGAACATCCGATCAAGCTGGGCGGGGTCCACCACGCGGCCTATCGCTGCAAGGACGCGAAGGAGACGGTCGAGTGGTACGAAAAGGTGCTCGGCATGGACTATGTCAGCGCCTTCTCCGAAGACCATGTGCCCTCCACCGGCGACTACGATCCCTACATGCACGTCTTCCTCGACGCGGGTAACGGCAATGTGCTCGCGTTCTTCGAACTGCCGCACCAGAAGGACATGGGGCGCGACGAGAACACTCCCGCCTGGGTCCAGCACCTCGCGTTCAAGGTCGGGAGCGAGGACGAGCTGCTCGCCGCCAAGGGCCACGTGGAAAGCCTCGGCATCGACGTGCTCGGCCCGACCCACCACGGCATCTTCAAGTCGATCTATTTCTTCGACCCCAATGGCCACCGGGTCGAGCTCGCCGCCGATATCGGCACCGACGAGCAATATGCGGAGCTCAAGCGCGTCGCCATGCCGATGCTCGAAGAATGGTCGCAGACGAAGAAAGCCCCGCGCCACGCCGACTGGCTGCACGAGATCGCCCGCTCCGGCCACGCCGCCAAGGCTTAGGCCCGGGTCCTAGGAACATTCGGGCGGCTCGCCCCGTTCCCTCCGCAACCAGCAGAGGGAGCGCAAATTGAATTACTTCCGCGTATTGCAGCAGGAAATGCAGGGAATGGCGAGGGCGGCGATCGAGCTGCTGCCCAACGTGGCCATAGCCGTTGCCGTCCTGATCGTCACCGCGATCGTCGCGCGTCTAGCGGTCGGCATCGGTGGCCGCCTGACCGGCCACAGCCATATCCGCAACGATCTCAAGCAACTGATCCGCACGCTGATCAAGCTGGCGGTGTGGATCGTCGGCATATTGCTCGCGCTCACCATCCTCGTTCCCAGCTTCACTTTCGGCGGGGTGATCGCCGGGCTCGGGATCGGCGCGCTCGCGATCGGTTTCGCTTTCCAGGACATCTTCGAGAACTTCCTCGCCGGCGTGCTCATCATGCTGCGCGAGAAGATGCAGATCGGCGACGATATCGAGGCCGAGGGCGTCGACGGGAAGGTCGAGAAGATCACTCTGCGCGAAACCCACATCCGGCAGTTTTCGGGCGAGCTGACGATCATGCCCAACTCGATGATCTTCAAGAACGCGGTCAAGATCTTCACCGATCCCGGGCAGCGCCGCTTCCAGATTATGGTCGGCGTGTCCTACGATGCCGATCTCGAGCAGGCGCGAAAGGCTATTCACGACGCGGTCGTGTCGGTCGAAGGCATCATGCCCGACAAGGGCGCGGACGTGTACGCGCGCGAATTCGGCGCCAGCTCGATCGACTTCCTCGTCCGCTGGTGGGTGGATACCAGAACCAGCAGTCTGTTCGAGGTCCAGAACGCGGTGGTCTTGGCAATCAAGGCGGCGCTCGACGATGCGAAGATCGAAATCCCCTATCCCTATGTGACGCACACTTTCGCCGAGGACGTCCCGCTGGACCCGGAGCCGCGCGCGGCCGCAGGCTGATCGCGCGCATCGGATGCGAGACATGGCGATGGACCGAACCACCGGTGGCTGCCTGTGCGGCGAGGTGAGGATCGTGGCCGAAGGGCAACCGCTGCGCGTCGGACTCTGCCATTGCCTCGATTGCCGCAAGCACCATGGCGCCGTGTTCTTCGCAGCGGCGATCTTCGCGCAGGAAGCGGTGACGATCGCAGGAGAACCGCGCCACTTCCAGAGGCGACACTTCTGCCCGCGCTGCGGCTCGTCGGTCTTCGCCCGCTGCGATGACGAAATCGAGGTCCATCTCGGTGCGCTCGACGCCCCGGATCGCTTCGTTCCGACTTACGAATGCTGGACCGTGCGGCGCGAAAGCTGGCTGCCCCCGCTCCCGCAGACGAAGCGCTACGAGCGCGACCGCGAGGGGACAGGCCGTTCCGAAATACCGTGAGATCAGGCGGGAACGTAGCTCAGCCTGATCACATCCTCGCCGATGGGATCGTGGCTCACGAGGCGGAGGGGCGGCCGGGGGCCGGCGAAAAACGGCGTGCCATGGCCAAGCACGACGGGGTGCAGGTAGATGCGATACTCGTCGATCAGGCCAAGCTCGGTGAGGCTTCGCGCCAAGTTCGGGCCGGCCACTTCGATTTCGCCGTCGCGCCCGGCCTTCACCGCACGGATGGCCTTCTCGAGATCACCATCGACGAGCGTGGCGCCTGGTCCGAGCGACAGTGAGGAGCGCGAGACGACCCATTTCGGCTGGCTTCGCCACGCCGCCGCGAAGGCGCGTCGGTCCGCGTCCCATTCGGGCAGGTCGTCGTCCCAGTACCGCATGATCTCGTCCATCCGGCGGCCGTAGATGCTCCCGACCTGCCCCCGCGCCTCATCGATGAAGTGGCGGAAGAGCGTGGCGCCCGGCGCAAAAGCCATATGGTCGACGTAGCCGTCCAGCGACTGGTTCATTCCGAACACGAGCCTGGCCATGCTCACCCCTCCCTCGTTGCGCCGCTCATCGGCCGGAGCGCCACAGCGGCATATGGTGCGCCCGACAGGATTCGAACCTGTGGCCCCCAGATTAGGAATCTGATGCT
>CAMPIA010000100.1 GCA_946886175.1 uncultured Altererythrobacter sp. | reverse complement strand
GCTCGACGATCGCGGTCTTGCCGCGGCCGGTGACGAAGATCATCTGCTCGATCCCCGCCTCGCGCGCCTCGTCCACCGCGTACTGGATCAGCGGGCGGTCGACGATCGGCAGCAGTTCCTTGGGGATCGCCTTGGTCGCGGGAAGGAAGCGGGTGCCGAGCCCGGCGACGGGGAACACGGCCTTGCGGATCGGTTTGCGGCTGCTCATGCGTCTGTGGTTTGCAGGCGGGGGTGATTGCGTCAACGCAGGATTGGTTCACGCAGAGGCCGCAGAGGAGCAGAGACCGCAGAGAGGTCGCTCCTCGCGGCGAAGCCGCGCTCACCCTTCCGACGGTCCAACCAGGCCGGAAGTCTTATGTATCGAAAGAGCCTTCGGCTCGGAGCAACCTCTCTGCGCTCTCTGCGCATTTCTTTCTCTGCGTTCTCTGCGTGAACCAAAACCACCCTGTGGCCTCTGCGTGAACCCCTTCTCTTGTCCCGCGCCCGCGACACGCTAAAGCCGCATCCATGGACAAGATCATCATCGAGGGCGGCAAGCGCCTTTCCGGCACGATCCCGATCTCGGGCGCGAAGAACGCCGCGCTCACGCTCATCCCCTGCGCGCTGCTGACCGAAGAGCCGCTGACGCTGCGCAACCTGCCGCGGCTGGCGGACATCGACGGGTTCCAGCACCTGATGAACCAGTTCGGGGTCACCACCTCGATCCAGGGCACGCGGCCGGAGGACTTCGGGCGGGTAATGACGCTCGAAGCGCCGCGGATTACGAGCACGGTCGCGCCTTACGAGCTGGTGCGCAAGATGCGCGCCTCGATCCTCGTATTGGGCCCGATGCTCGCGCGGATGGGCGAGGCGACCGTCTCGCTGCCCGGCGGTTGCGCGATCGGCAACCGTCCGATCGACCTGCACCTGAAGGCGCTGGAGGCGTTCGGGGCCGAGATCGAGCTCGCGCAGGGCTACGTCCGCGCCCACGCGCCCGACGGCGGGCTGCCAGGCGGCGAGTTCGACTTCCCGGTGGTCTCGGTCGGTGCGACCGAGAACGCGCTGATGGCCGCGGCGCTCGCCAACGGCACCTGCCGCCTGTTCAACGCCGCGCGCGAGCCCGAGATCGTCGACTTGTGCAACCTGCTCGTCGCGATGGGCGCGGAGATCGAGGGCATCGGCAGTTCGGACCTGACGGTCCACGGCGTGAAGCGGCTGCACGGCGCGACCTACCGGGTGATGGCGGACCGGATCGAGGCGGGCTCCTACGCATGTGCGGCGGCGATCACCGGAGGCGAGGTGCTGCTCGCAGGCGCGAAGGCGGAGGAGATGCAGGCGACGCTCCACGCGCTGCGCAACATCGGCGTGCACGCCGCGAGCGAGGGCAAGGGGGTGCGGATCGCAGCGGACGGCAGATTGAAGGCGGTCAACCTCTCGACCGCGCCCTACCCCGGCCTCGCGACCGACATGCAGGCGCAGCTGATGGCGCTGCTGACCCGCGCCGAGGGCGCGAGCGTGCTGACCGAGACGATCTTCGAGAACCGCTACATGCACGTGCCCGAGCTCAATCGCATGGGCGCGCATATCGAAACCTCCGGGCGCACCGCGATCGTCCACGGGGTCGAGAAGCTGACCGGGGCCGAAGTGATGGCGACCGACCTGCGCGCCTCGATGAGCCTGGTCATTGCCGGGCTCGCCGCCGAAGGGCGGACCGAAGTGCGCCGGCTCTACCACCTCGACCGCGGCTACGAACGGCTGGAAGAGAAGCTCGCACTGGTCGGCGCACAAGTGGAACGCGTGGGCGACGAATAGCGCGCAGGCCGTGGACCTTTCGGCCCTGCCCGGCGTTGATCGGGCAAAAGCGAAAGGAAACTGCGATGGCATTGTTGAAACTCGCGGCGCTGGGTGCGCTGGGTTACGTCGGATACAAGTACTACGAGAGCCAGAAGGCCGATCACGCGGCGTTTGCGGGCAACCAGGGCGACGCCAACGTGCGCGATGCGGGGCCCGAGGCGATGCGCGACAAGCCCAGGAAGGGCTGGAGCAAGACCGACGAGGCGAGCGACCAGAGCTTTCCGGCGAGCGATCCGCCCTCGACGTACTGAAGCTGCGGTTTCACGGCCGGTTCGCAACCAGCCACAGGCGGATCGCGCCCGCGAGCCCCGGCGGGGTAGCGGCCGCGATCCGCTCCTCGTCGATCCGCGCGACCAAGGCATTGAGCGGCACGCCCTCGCGCGCCGCGGCATCGCGCAGCATCTCCCAGAACAGCGGCTCGAGACTGATTGAGGTCTTGTGCCCGGCGATCTCGACCGAACGCTTGACCGGCGGGTGGTAGGGTGTGGGCATGATGGAGCCTTACCGGGCCTTCGCGCGGCTTTCACCCTCCGTGTTAGGCCCCCGGGTTAGGCCCCCGGGTTAGGCCGCAGCCAGTTCGATCGGCTCGCCCGGGACGAGATAGTCGTCGAACCAGATGTGCGGCGCCGCCCGAGCCTCCGCCAGCCATTCCGCAACCGATTCCCGGCGCAGGATCGCGTCCACCCACCGCCTGCACGCCGGCGACGAGGTCAGGTCGACCCCGTGGCTTTCGAGCCGCACGACCGTGGGGACCAGCATCAGATCCGCCAGCGACAGCTCGCCGAAAAGGTAGGGCCCGCCGCTGCGCTCGAGGATCTCCTCGAGCGCCGGGAACAGCCGGCGGCATTCGTCCGCTTCGGCACCGGTGAGCGCGCGTTTGAAGGGGTAGAACGCGCTTTCGAACGATATCCGGGCACAGATGCCGGACAGGCCGCTGTGCTGCCAGGCCATGATCGACCGCGCCCGCGCCCGCTCGATCGGATCGGCCGGCAGCAAGCGGTTTCCGGACGCCTCGTTCGCATATTCCATGATCGCCAGCGAATCGAAGATCACCGCATCGTCCACCCTCAACACCGGGACGGCGGCGGGCGGTGAAAAGCTCGCGATTCGTGCGAGGTTCGCGAACCGCTGCGGCCGCCGGATATCGACGATGTGCTCTTCGAAACCGAGGCCGGCCTCGCGCAAGGCGAGCCAGGCGCGCATCGCCCAGCTGGAGGCGTTCTTCGTACCGGAGTAAAGCGTGAGATGGGCCACCGTAGTCCTCTTGTGTTCCACGCATCTTTCGTCGATGCTACGGAAACGATAGCGCGCTACGATTTTCGAAGCAAGCGTTCGCCGGTCCGACGGGCGAGAATCAATTCGTGGAGCAGATCACCTGAGCGATGCGCCAAGACCAGGCGAACCCGTTCGCGGCTCGCGCTCCGGCGCGCCGATCATGGCGTTGTTCGATCTTCTGGGCCGCAGGTGGGCCATGGGCGTGCTGTGGACGCTGTGCGAACACGAAGCGCTGACCTTCCGCGAGCTTCAGCAACGGTGCGAAACCATTTCGCCCTCGGTCCTCAACCAGCGTTTGCGCGAGCTGAAGGCGGCGCAGTTCGTGACGAAGGCCGAGCGCGGATACGTTCCGACCGCGCTGGGCAAGCGCGTGTATGGGGAACTTCTGCCGCTGGGCGCTACGGCGCGCGCGTGGGCCGATGCGTTGAGCAGCAATGGACAGGCGAGCGACGACGAGCCCTGAGCGAGAGCCCTGCGGAGGCCGCGCCGGAGGGAGATACGATTTTTTTGGGGTGGCCGTGGCCGGGGGGCTTCCTAAACTCGGCGAACCACAGGCGCAGACGAGAGCGAGCAAATGGCAGAGGGCTATCAGGCACTCACCGAAAAGGAGAAGCAGACGCTTCGCCTGATCGTGCGCGGGCACGACGCGAAATCGACCGCGCGCCACCTCGGGCTGTCGGTTCACACGATCAACGAACGGCTGCGCGTGGCGCGGCGCAAGCTCTCGGTGTCGAGCAGCCGCGAGGCTGCCCGGCAAGTGCTGGCGCGGGAGGGCGGAGGGCCCGATTTTCTCGTAGGCAAGCAAATCGGGGAAGCCGCCGCCCCCGCCGGGATGTCAGACCACGACGCACCGAACGAGGCCCGAGAGGCGAACGACCGCTTCGCCTGGGCAATCAAAGGAGTTGTCGTCATGTCGCTGATACTCGCAACACTCGCTCTGGCTTCGCTGCAGGAGGGCGTGGCACCGAGCGCCGTGCTCACGCAAGCCACGCCGGCCGAAGACACGGCGGCGGCGCCTGCGCCGGATTCGGAGGTCGTGCGATCGGCCCTCGAATGGCTGGCGCTGGTTGGCGAGGAGAACTGGGCCGCGAGCTACGCGGCCACCGCGCAATCGTTTCAGGAGCGGAACACGCTCGAAGTGTGGAGCTCGGTTTCGACCGAGGTCCGCAGCGACGTGGGTGCGGTGCTCTCGCGGACCGCAATCAGCCAGGACAGCGTGCCTGCCCCGCCGGCTGGATACGAGATGGTCAAATTCCGCTCCAGCTTCGCCAACCGCCCGAATGCGGTCGAAACCCTCACGCTGGTGCGCGAAGGGCAGGACTGGAAGGTGGCGGGCTATTATATCGACTGAACGACTGAACGACGGGGCGACGGGGTGGCGGCGAGGCGCAGGCGCTTCGCCTCGCGCGAAGCTACTCCGCCGCCTGGATCCGGTCGAGATAGGCCAGATCGCCGCGGCCGAGCGTGTCGCCGGGCTTGGCGCGGCTGCCATCCTCGCGCAGGCCGACGCGGTCGGGCTTGATCAGGCGCAGGTCGGCCGGGCCGAGGATGCGGCCGTCGTGTGCGAGCATCGAGGTCGGGCCGATCGGCAGACGGTCGAGCTCGTCGACCAGCACCGGATCCTCGACCACTTCGGAGCCGTACTTCTGGCCCCACTGGCGCAGCGAGACCATCGCCGGGAGAAGGTCGAGGCCCTTGGCGGTGAGACGGTATTCGATCCGCCGCCGGTCGTCGGGGCACGGCTGGCGGTCGAGAATGCCATGCGCGACCAGCTTGGCGAGGCGGTTCGAGAGGATGTTGCGCGCGATGCCGAGCTCGCTCAGGAATTCCTCGAAATGATGCAGGCCGTTGAAGCTCGCGCGCAGGATCATGAAGCTCCATCGCTCGCCCATGACCTCGAGCGCTTCGGGCAGGCCGCAGCTGGTCAGTTCGCGTAGCGGTTCTCTGATATCACCCATCGCATCGTTCTCCCGGCGGCCGTGTAGCACGAAATGTAGCCCGAAGCCGCGCCGTCACAAAATCCAAACTACGTTTTCTCTTGCAACCTATTTTAGCCAAGAGTAGGTAGCGAATCGCAACGGGTTTCTAATCGAAACTCGATTGTGATAGAAGCCCCTGCGTACAAGGACAAGTCCGATGACCCTCTCCTCCCCCGTCTTCCGCACCGCGGGCGCAGCCTCGCTCGCGCTCTTCTACAGCGCGCTGACGTTCGGCGCGCTCGTCGCCCCGACCCCGGCCCAGGCCAACGGCGCGGCGTTCTACACTGCCGAACTCGCCACCCCGGCGGCAGAGCGCACCAACATCATCGGCGGCGTTGCCTGGCAGTGCCAGGACACGACCTGCGT
>CAMPIA010000099.1 GCA_946886175.1 uncultured Altererythrobacter sp. | reverse complement strand
ATCGCGGCGGGCGCGGCGAAATTGACCTGCGCGAGCCGCAGGACGAGAGCCGGGTCCTCCACCGCGGCGCCGGCCGCTCGGGTATCGCCGGCGCCAGCGATCAGCAAGGCCTCCCCGAACGGCGTCGCTTCGTCCTCCGCCAGCAGGGCGTCCACCGCGCCCTGGCCGTCGGTCAGATCGATGCTGCGTATCGTGGCCTCCGCCCCGGCGGCGCGGACTTCGGCCGCGATGGCGCCGAGCCGGGTCGCGTCGCGGCCCCACAGGCTGAGCGCCGCCCCTCGCTGCGCGTAGAGCCGCGCCAGGGCCTGGCCCAGCCCGCCCGATGCGCCAGTGAAAAGGATGCGATCCGCGGGATTCTTTTGATACATTGTGTCCGTACCGCCACATTCGCCACCGTCCGCCGCGAACCAAAAACTATTTCATCGCTTCATCAGGCCACGTGACTTGACAGAATTACCTGTATTCTGTCGAGACTTGAAACGATGACCGCTCGTAACGCACCTTTCAAACGGTTGAGTCTTTTCGAAACAGCCTGGCTCGAAAGACTGACCGTCTTCCCCGTACACTGGTTTGCGATCGTGTGGAGCGTGCTGCTCTGCCTGGTCGCGGTAGTGGGGTGGGGAGCGGTATCGCCGCTTGAGGGGTTGGCGCTGGTCGTCGCCGGCTTGATCGCGTGGTCGCTGTTCGAATATGCGGTGCACCGCTACCTGTTTCATATGAAAAGCCGGTGGCGGGTGATCAACTGGCTGGTCTTCGTGCTGCATGGCAACCACCATGCCCAGCCGCGAGATCCGTTGCGCAATCTCATGCCGCCGTTGCTCAGCGTGCCGATCGCCCTGTGCATCTGGGCCGCGATCGTCGGCGTGGCCGGCGCCGCGGGCACCTGGGCCTTCATGGGTTTCATGATCGGCTATGTGATTTACGATCTGGTGCATTACGCCTGCCATCAATGGCCGATGCGCCGGGGCGTCCTGCGTGCGCTCAAGCGTCATCACATGCGCCATCACTACTTCGATGCCGACGCCAATTACGCCATCACCGGCCTGCACTGGGACCGTGTGTTCGGCAGCCGGACCGATTCGCTCAAGCGCTGAGCCGACCGATCCGGTTTTCGTTCAGGGCATAAGGCCTTCGACCACCCTCGCCGCGATCGCCATATGCGCGTCCCAATCGAGCGCGGGGCGCTGCGGCAGCCGCGCGATCTGTTCGCGGTAGAGCGGGCCGCGCCGGGCATGGTCGAGAATGGCGTGCTGCCAGGCCGGTCCGTCCAGCGGGTCGCGAAAATCCGGCACCACCCCGCCCACCTCGCGATGCGCGGCGATGTCGCTGGCGATCACCGGCGTGCCCACCGAGAGGGCCTCCGCCACCGGCATGCCATATCCTTCGGCAAACGATGGCATCAGCAGCGCGCGAGCGCCGCGAACCAGCCCGGCCAGTTCGCTGTCGGGACAATGGTTCACCTCGGTCACGTGCGGCGACAGCGCCGGGCACCGCTCGAGCATGTCGACGACTTGCTCGTTCTCCCACCCTCTGCGTCCCACCACGATCAGCCGCGGAACGGCTTCGTGGGGAAGCGATTCCGCCAGACGGCGCCAGACATGGAGCAGCAGCAAATGGTTCTTGCGCGGCTCGATCGTGCCCAGACACACGAAATAGGGCCTCCCGTCGGACGAGGGCGTGGGTGACGCATCGGCCACCGCTTCGGTTCCCAGCAGCGCAACGTGGATCGGCGGCGGCGGCGATCCGCGTTGTTCCGCCCAGCGCGCGAAGGAGGCCCCCGTCGCCGCCGAATTGACGATCACCGCGTCGGCGAGCTTCGCGACCGTTTCCATCCGGCGTTCGTGGAGCGCCGCGCCGCCCGGCCGCGCATATTCGGGATATTCGATCGGCACCAGATCGTGCACCATGCACACGAAGCGCGCCTGCTCGCGCGCCAGGATCCGGCGGACTTGCCCTTCGCGCGTGAGATGATGGGGCGACACCTGCACATAGACGCCGCCCGACCCAATTCCGGCGCGCCTGGGCAGCAAGGCCGCCAGCCAGTGCGCGACCGCCGACGACAGAAGCCGGTGTTGCCCGCGGCTCTCGCGCGACCAGCGGCGATCGAGTTCGTCGAGATAATCGAGCGCAGCCTTGCGCGAAAGGCGCCCGTAGACGCCCGAGGGATGGACCGCGGCGAACGCCAGGCCCTCGCCATAGAGCCGCAGGAGACCCCGGGCATAGGCCATCTCCACCCGGTCCACGCCGGTCGGGGTGGAATATCGAACGCGCGATATGAGCCGCGAGATATCGAGGATCGGCCCGGTCATCGATGCACGCCCCGCGACTCGTTGCTCCCTCGGCTTCGCAGCCGCGCCATGATCCGGCCCTGGATACGGCGCACCGGACCGATCCAGCCCTGCCGGTTCACCGCGTGGTTCTGAGCCATTCGCTGCACCAGAATCTCGGGCGGGCACGGCAATAGTGTGACAGGATCCAGATAGCGGGGGTAGAGAATCAACACACCGGCGGTCAATTCCTCCAGCGACAGTGTGCGGCCGCGCCCGGGGGGCACCTCGCCGAGATCCCGGGTGAGGCCCCAGCCGGCATAGAACGGCGTGCCGTGGCAGGTGACGTCGCACCCACGCAGCAACGCCTCGAATCCGGTGAGCGAGGTGAGAACATGCACCGCATCGACCCTTTCCAGCAGCGGAGCTATGCCCCCTCCCCGCACGATCCGATCCGCATAGCCCAGGGCGGCCTCGTCGGGGATCGAGCCATTGCGATGACCCGCCTCGACATCGGGATGGGGGCGCCACCAGATTTCGGCATCGGGCTCGAGCGCACGGGCCCTGCGCAGCAGTTCGAGGTTCGACGCAAGCCCTCCTCCTCCTGCGAGGACCGACATGTCGTCTTCGACCTGGCCCGGAACCAGCACCCGCCGCACGCTGGAGAGCCGGACCGGCAAGCCATCGGTTTGGCCGTCGCCGGAGGCGTATTTGCTTATCCCGGCCGTCACTATGCGATCGACCAGCCGGCGCGCGCGGGCGAGCAGCTCCGGCTCGAAACGGGTCTGCGCGAGGATCGTCTCGAGGTCGCTCGGTCCCGTGGGGTCGAAATGGATGCCCTGGCGGTCGACGACGATCGAGGCAGGCGGCACCAGATCGCTGCCAAGGCCCACCGAGCGCACGAAACCGTCTTCGACCCGGACCAGCGGCACACCCCTGCCTTTCGCCATCGCGATCAGCTTCGGCGACACGCGCGAGGGCCAGACGGCCAGCGCACCTCCATTCGCGCTGGCGACGTCGAGCGCGCGGCGCGCGCTCGAGACAAACCGCAGCGACGTGCCGGGCGTCCAGAGAAAGCGGCGGATTTCAGCCTTCTTCCACCAGGCCATGCCGCAGACGGCAACGATCGTCTGGCCCGGCCCACCGCGGTTGGAATCGATGACCCGGCGCCATTCCGACAGCAGGCCGATCGCATCGCGCGGGCCAAGAAAGCCATCGCCGAACGGATCGGGCATCGGCCCGGCCAAGGCGGCCAAGGCCCGCTCGTCGAGCGTATCGTCTCCCTCGTCGGGGTGGCCGAAAGGGCCTGGAGAGACGATGCGGACGGGAATTCCCGCTATTCGCGCGATCGCGACCCATTCGTCGTCGCCGTGCGCCACCAGACAGCCGGCGCCCGGCAGCACCGACCAGGGATCGACGTCGCCGCGCCAATCCGCCGCGCTTTCCCGGGCCAGTCGCTCGACCGGGGCATGAAGCCCGCGATGTGCCGCAATCCACAGCACCCCCTGCCCACTCTGCCGGGGCGCCAGTTCGGTCAGATCGGCGCGGGTCCGCGGCCGCAGGACGATGTCCGCCTTCCGGGCGAGATGCGCGGGATCCGCCCAGAATCGTCCGCCGACTCTGGCGCCGCGCACGGCTTCGAACAGCGCGCTTCGCGACAGATCCGGAGTGGCGGCGGCGATCCCGGGGGGGCGCGCCAGCGGCTCGTCCGCTCCCGGAAATGGCGGCATGCGTAACAGTGGCGGGGCGGGAGAAGCTGTCACGGCGTCTCGTTCCATGCCCGAATCTCCAGCACGCCCGCTGCATCGCGCGCTATCACTCCGTAGCTACCGGTCGCGAGTTTCAAGCACGGGAGCGTGGCGGCCGCCTCGCGCAACTCGGGCTCTGCCAGCAAGGCGAACCGCGCCGCACCATTGCTGGTGACGAGAAGCACGGGGCCAATCGAAGCGTCTCGTGCGAACAACCGCCGCCACGCGATCTGGCGCTCCTCCCCTTCCACGACCCATCCGGGCGGCGGCTCGGCGCGGCTATCCCAGGCATCGAGAGCGGAGCGCCCCACACGGGCGAGGACCGCAGCTTCGGTCGCGCCTTCGTCGGGTCCATGATCGATCTCGCGCAGGAAAGTGGCGGCTTGCGGCGTCGGCGCCGGGGTGGGCTGGGCCGCCAGGATCGCCGCCGCGGTCTCGCGCGTCCGGCGCAGCGGCGAGACGAGCGCCTGCGCAAATTCCCACCCGCGATCGGCAAAGCGCTGGCCCAGCGCCCGCGCCTGCTCGATCCCTGCCGCGGTCAGCGGCAGGTCCGTGCGCGCGCCGATCCGGCGCGGCGTCTCCCCGGGGGCGAAAGTGTTCCCATGACGGACGACCACGAACATCCAACGCCCCTAGCGGCTCTCGCGCAGACCGGAAAGACGCCGATCACCCGGGAAACGGATCGCCGAACCGGGCGATGGCTTCCTCGGCGAGCGCGACGTCGGCTGCCGTGTCGATGCCGGAAGACGCGTGTTCCGGCGGATCGACCGCGATCGTGGCGACGGACCAGCCGTTTTCGAGGAATCGGAGTTGCTCGAGCCCTTCCAGTTCCTCGTAAACGCCCGGCGGGGTGTCTGCGAACCAGTCGAGCGCCTTCATCGTGTAGGCGTAGAGGCCCAGGTGCTGCCAGACCGGCGACTTCGCCTCTTTGCGCAACAGCGCTTCGTGGCGAATCGCGGGGAGGATAGTCTTCGAAAACCACAGCGCCCGGCCCTGGGCATCGCGCAGGCAGGTCGTGCCGCTGAACGGCGTCGAACGCTTGTGCGCGCGCAAACGATCGAGCTGGTTCCAGTCCAGTCGATAGACGGGCGTTGCGACATCGGCCTCGCCTCGCCGGAGCGCGTCCACCATCGCGGCCACGATCTTCGGCGTGATGAAAGGCGCATCGCCCTGCAGGCAGACGACGCGATCGGGAACGCGGGCCCGCTGGCGTGCGGCCGCGCGCGCCCGGGCCGAGCCGCAATCCAGCGCGGATGAGGTCCGCACGACTTCGGCGCCAAGCTGCCCGGCATGATCGGCGATTCGCTCGTCGTCCGTCGCGACCACTACCGCGCAGTCGCCCGCGAGCAGCGCCGCTTCCCGAGCGTTGGCCCAGACGCGTTCGAGCAGCGTGCGACCGGCTATGGGGATCAGCGGCTTTCCGGGCAGCCGGGTCGACCCGTACCGTGCCGGTATGACGATCAGATC
>CAMPIA010000098.1 GCA_946886175.1 uncultured Altererythrobacter sp. | reverse complement strand
GCACTGGAAGATCGCGTTGTGCTCCGAATCGACCGGCAGCAGCGTCGCGCCGTGCCGCGCGACCGCGGCGGTCATGACGTCGCCCGCGGAGACGAGCGCCTCCTTGTTCGCCAGCGCCACGGTGCCGCCCTGCCGGATCGCCGCCATCGTGGGGCCGAGCCCCGCACAGCCGACGATCGCCGCGACGGTCAAATCGACCGGTCGCGCCGCGGCCTCGCACAGGGCCGATGCGCCGCCCGCGACCTCGACGCCCGATCCGGCCAGAGCATCGCGCAAATCGCCGAGGCAGCGCTCGTCTCCGACCACCGCCATCTCGGCTGCGAACTCACGCGCCAGCACGGCGAGCTCCTTCGCGCTGCAATTGGCGGTCAGCGCAACCACCCGCCAGTCCGCGCGGTTGCGCCGGATCAGGTCGAGCGTCGAGGCGCCGACCGAACCGGTCGCACCGAGGATGGAGATGGAGCGGGTCAACTCGCCACCGACGCGGCGATTGCGCCGACCGTGATCGCAACCGGGAGCAAGCCGTCGATCCGATCGAACACCCCGCCGTGGCCCGGTATGAAGCGCGAGCTGTCTTTCACCCCTGCGCGGCGCTTGAGCCAGCTTTCGAAGAAGTCGCCCATCTGCGCGAGCACCGCGAGCCCCGCGCCGAGCAAGGCGGCGCTGCCCAGTGCTTCGCCGTCGAGCGGCAGGCCGAGATCGAACCGGGGCCCCAGCCACGAGACGCCCCAATCGATCGCCAGCACCCACAGCACCACCCACAGCGCCGAGGCGGCCATGCCGCCCAGCAGCCCGGCCCAGGTTTTGGACGGACTGATGCGTGGCGCGATCTTCGGCCCGCCGATCGTGCGACCGGCGAAGTAGGCGCCGCTGTCGGTAAAGATCGTCACCCCGACGATCAGCACGATCAGGAAGTCCCCCGCCCCCGCCACGATCGCCGCCGCGACGCCGATGTAGAGCCCGCCAGCGATCAGCGCCGCCAGACGGTAGGAAATGTTGGGTGTTGCACGGCTGACGAGGACCGTGAATTCGGCGAAGCAGGCGAAGGCGACCAGCCCGACGAACAGATCGAACAGGCCTCCGCCCTGCCAGAACGCCGCGCCCGCCACCGCGAGCATGACCAGGGCCGAGGCCAGCCGCACCGGCAGGTCGGAGGTGCGAACCGCCAGCGGGACGGCCATGTAGCGCTTGGCGCGCACCTTCAGCCGGTCGCGCTTGCGCATCGCGGCCTCGCTTTCACCGCCCGCCATAGCGGCGCTCCCTCTGCGCGAACTGGTCGAGTGCGGCCTGCAAATGCGCGGGCGTGAAATCGGGCCACAGCGTGTCGACGAACATCATCTCGGCATAGGCGCATTGCCACAACAGGAAGTTCGACAGTCGCACCTCCCCGCTGGTGCGGATCAGCAGGTCGAGCGGCGGGAGGTCGGCGGTGTCGAGGTGCGCGGCGATCGCCTCCGGCGTGATCTCGCCATCGGCCGCCGCCCTCGCCGCCGCTCGAGCGATCTCTTGCTGCGAGCCGTAGTTAAGCGCGACGGCGAGCGTGCGCACACCTCCGCTGGTCTGTTCCAGCGCGTCTTCGAGCATGGTGACGATATCGGGCGCAAGCCCTTGCCAGTCGCCGATAATCTTGAGCTTGACGCCATTGGCGACGAACTCGGGCAGGTCCGATTTAACGAACTTGCGCATCAGGTTCATCAGGTCGTCGACCTCTTCGCCCGGCCGCTTCCAGTTCTCCGAGCTGAAGGCGTAGAGCGTCAGACATTCGATCCCGGTGTTCGCCAGGCCGCGGACGAGCTCGCGCACCGCCTCGACCCCGCGCTGATGCCCCATCGCACGCGGCAGCCGCCGGCGCTTGGCCCAGCGCCCGTTGCCGTCCATGATGATGGCGACGTGGCGCGCGTGCTGACCCTCTCCTGTCATTCTTCGTTCCGGGAAGGCCGAACCCTCACTGGGTCAGGATTTCCTTTTCCTTCTGCGCGGCGGCGGCATCGGCGTCGGCGACATACTTGTCGGTCAGCTTCTGCACTTCGTCCTCGCTGCGCTTGCGCTCGTCTTCGGAGATGTCCTTCTTCTTCTCGTCTTCCTTGAGCGCTTCCATGCCATCGCGGCGCACGTTGCGGATCGCGATCTTGGCGTTTTCGGCATACTTGCCCGCGAGCTTGGCGAGTTCCTTGCGGCGTTCTTCGGTCAGGTCGGGCATCGGCAGGCGGATCGTCTGCCCGTCGGTCATCGGATTGAGACCGAGGTTGGCGTGCGCGATCCCCTTCTCGACCGCGATCACGTTGGCCTTGTCCCAGACCTGCACCGCCAGCATGCGCGGTTCGGGCGCGTTGACCGTCGCGACCTGGTTAAGCGGCATCATCGCGCCGTAGACCTCGACCTGCACCGGATCGAGCAGGCTGGTGTTGGCGCGGCCGGTGCGCAAGCCGCCGAGATCGCTCTTGAGGCTGTCCACCGCGCCCTGCATCCGGCGCTCGATATCGCTCTTGTCGTACTTCGCCATGTGTCAGGCTTCCTCTTTAACTACCGTCTGGACGCCCTCGCCCGCGAGCACCCGCGCGAGATTGCCTTTCTCGCGGATCGAGAAGACCACGATCGGAATCCCGTTGTCGCGGCACAGCGCGACGGCGGAGGCGTCCATAACCCTGAGATTGTTTGCCAGCACCTTGTCGTAACTGACCGTATCGAAACGTTTTGCACCGGCATTCTTCTTGGGATCGCTGTCGTACACCCCGTCGACGCTGGTGCCCTTGAACAGCGCGTCGCAACGCATTTCCGCCGCGCGCAGCGCCGCGCCGCTGTCGGTGGTGAAATAGGGCGCGCCGACGCCCGCCGCGAAAATCACCACCCGCCCCTTCTCCAGATGGCGCTCGGCGCGGCGGCGGATCACCGGCTCGCACACCTGGTCCATCTGCACCGCCGACTGCACCCGCGTCTGCACGCCGACCTGCTCGAGCGCGTTCTGCATCGCGAGCGCGTTCATCACCGTCGCCAGCATACCCATGTAGTCGGCCTGCGCGCGATCCATCCCCTGCGCCGCGCCCGCCATGCCGCGGAAGATATTGCCGCCGCCGATCACCAGGCACACTTCGAGCCCGGTATCCTTGGCCGCCTTCACCTCCTGCGCCAGCTCGGCGACGAAGGCCGGATCGATCCCGAACTGCTGATCCCCCATCAGCACCTCGCCCGAAAGCTTGAGCAGTATGCGCTTGTATTTCGGGGAGGACATGAGTGCGGAGAAACCTTTGCGCGAGGGGCGGAGCGGCATCGCCCTTATCGTGTCGCCCGCGCAGTGCCAAGTATCAAGCTCCGCTCTCATCCGCTCTTGGCGGCCGGGCCAGCCGTGCTAAGCTCGGGCCGCCGGGTCGCAAGGCGCTCTTCTGGAGGCTGTTATGCGGCAATTTTCGACGATCGCACTTTGGCCAGGGACGGTTCTCCTGGCGGCGGGCGCGGCCAGCGGCCAGTCACCCGCGCCGCAACCCGCGCTCGAAAGCCGGCAGGCGATCCAGTTGCTCGAGGAAGCGGGCTTCCGCCTGGTGGACGGCCGCCCGGTCAACCGCTGCGGCAGGCCTTCCAATCCCCGAGTGGCCTTCGTCGACCTCAACGGCGACGGCGCGGCCGAGGCGCACGTCGGCGATGTCGATCCGGGCTGTTACGGCAAGCCCGGCGCCTATTTCGCCATCCTCGCACAGCAGCCGGACCAGAGCTGGAAGCGCCTGATCGGCGAAGACGGTATCGTCGGCTTCGAAGCCTCGCGCACCGGCGGCTGGAACGACCTGGCGCTGGAGCCGCGCGATTCCGCCTGCCCCGGCGTACGGCGATTCGACGGAACGGGGTACGGCGCGCCTACTGGCTGCGCGCCCGGCCAGACCGCCACCGCCGCTCCGGCCGCGCCCTCCGACGGCGCCGTCAACGGCCCGATCTCGCAGCAACACCTCTTCGACTGGGAAGCCGACCAGACGCCCGAGGCGATCGCGCTGCCGGTCGCGGAGCGTGAGGCGCTGTTTCGGGCAGCGGGGATGGAGCCGGTGGGCGGCGGCAAGTGGACCGGCTGCCCCGACGATTCCTCGGGCCGCTCCGAAGCCCAGGTCGCGATGGTCGAGGACATCAACGGCGACGGCCACCCCGAGGCCATGCTCCGCGACAGCGGCAGCTATTGCAACGGCTATGCCGGGGTCCATTCCACCGTGCTGACGCGGACCGCCGACGGGGAGTGGACGGTTCTCTACGGCAATCAGGGGTTCGTGAACTTCCTCGTCAGCCGCGGCACGGACGGCTATCCCGACATCGAGGCGGGCCTGCCAGGCTTCTGCTTCCCCTATTTTCGCTGGGACGGCAGCGAATACGCCATGATCGCCCGCCTGAACGACGAAGGCCAGCCTTGCGAGCCTTCCTGACGCGCCAACGCTTACGCAACCGAACGAAAACGGCCGCCGAACCGAAGTTCGGCGGCCGCGCATTTCGTACGAGGCGAAGGATCAGCCGGCGACGGCCGCGGCGACCTCGGCCGCGAAGTCGCTTTCTTCCTTCTCGATGCCTTCGCCGAGCTGGAAGCGGACGTAGTCCGTAAGCGCGATCGGCTTGCCGGCGTCCTTGCCCGCCTTGGCGACGACGTCCGCGATCGCGGTCTTGTTGTCCATCACGAAGACCTGGCTGAGCAGCGCGTTTTCCTTGGCGAACTTCTTCACCGCGCCATCGACCATCTTCGCCTGCACGTCGGCCGGCTTGCCGCTCTCGGCAGCCTTTTCCGCGGCGATCTTGCGCTCGCGCTCGATCACGTCCGCGTCGAGGCTCTCGGCGTCGAGCGCCTGCGGGAACGCGGCGGCGATGTGCATCGCGAGCTGCTTGCCGAGCGTCTCGAGCGTGGCCGCATCGGCCTCGCTCTCGAGCGCGACGAGCACGCCGATCTTGCCGAGGTTGGGTGCGGCGGCGTTGTGAACGTACGGCACGACCACGCCGCTGCCGACCGAGACGGTCTTCATGCGGCGGACCTGCTGGTTCTCGCCGATCGTGGCGACGTTGTCGGTCAGCTTGTCGGCCACGGTGCCGCCATCGGGATAGGCGGCGGCGCGCAGCGCTTCGACATCGTCGCCCTCGACCGAGAGCGCGACTTCGGTGGTCTTGCGCACGAAGTCCTGGAACTTGTCGTTCTTGGCGACGAAGTCGGTTTCCGAGTTGACCTCGACCGCGACGCCGCGGGTGCCCTCTACGGCGACGCCCACGAGGCCTTCGGCCGCGGTGCGGCTCGACTTCTTCTGCGCGGTTGCGAGGCCCTTGGCGCGCAGCGCGTCGACGGCGGCTTCGATGTCGCCGCCGGCGGCCTCGAGCGCCTTCTTGGCGTCCATCATGCCCGCGCCGGTCTTCTCGCGCAGGGTCTTCACGTCAGCGGCAGTGAATGCAGCCATGATCGTTTTCCTTGTGTAATTCCGGCGCGCCGGACCCGCAGTGGACGGGTCCGGCGCGCGCGCGTGGTGTTCGTGGCAGCCCTCCGC
>CAMPIA010000097.1 GCA_946886175.1 uncultured Altererythrobacter sp. | reverse complement strand
TGACCATCGAAACCATCAGCGAAAACCGCAGCCACGGCGGCACCCAGGGCGTCTACTCGCACGCCTCGTCCGAGACCGGGACTGAGATGACCTTCTCGGTCTTCGTCCCCGACCATGCGCCGGAGAACCGGGACCCCGCGAAGCTCCCGGTCCTGTGGTATCTCTCGGGCCTCACCTGCACCCACGCCAACGTCACCGAAAAGGGCGAATACCGCGCGGCATGCGCCGAACACGGAATAATCTTCGTCGCCCCCGACACCTCCCCGCGCGGCGACGACGTGCCCGATGCCGAGGACGAATACGACTTCGGCAAGGGCGCGGGCTTCTACCTCGACGCCGTGCAGGAGCCGTGGGCCAAGAACTACCGCATGCGCAGCTATCTCGAGCGCGAGCTGCCCGAGGTGATCGCGGCGAATTTCCCCATGGCCGACATGGACCGCCAGTCGATCACCGGCCACTCGATGGGCGGCCACGGCGCGCTGACCATCGGCTTGCGTGAGCCCCAGCGCTTCCGCTCGATCAGCGCCCTCTCCCCCATCGTCGCGCCGAGCGAGGTGCCGTGGGGCGAAAAGGCCCTCGGCCGCTATCTGGGCGAAGACCGCGCATCATGGCGCGAATACGACGCCGTCGCCTTGATCGAGGATGGCGCCCGCCACCCCCACATCCTCATCGACCAGGGCACCGCCGACGATTTCCTCGTCGAACACCTGCGCCCCCACCGCCTCGCCGAAGCCTGCGAGGCCGCCGGCCTCGACGCGACGATCCGCCTACAGGCAGGTTACGACCACTCGTACTACTTCATCTCCACCTTCATGGCCGAACATGTGGGGTGGCATGCTGAGAAGCTGGGGTGAGGGGACTGCCCAAATATTTGCGCATCGCGCACTTTAGCTGCGCGTTCGAAGGCCGTTAACGCGAGTATTTTTGGCGCGTTCCTGATGTTGAGATCTTAAATCTACCGCTGCAAACCCAGCCAAGACGGCCGGAACTGCGTTGATCAGGAAATCTCCAAACGAACCGCCCAAAAATGGTAGCAGCATGATGCGTAAGATCATGAGCACGGTCACCACGAGCGCTAACTTAGGTGCCGATTTACTGCCGGCTCCAACTGATGCGGCAAGTACTAAGGCGAGAAAAATCGACCATCCAGCAGCCGCACCTTGTCCAGGCGCGAACATTTGCATGATGCCGATCAACAGCAAGGCTGCACCACACAACAACGCTAACCAGCGCCCCAAGCCCACCCACTTGAGTTGTTCATTCATTGAGGAAGTCTGCCGAGAGTCTGGACAATCGTCAACGATCATCGAGCGGATGCCAGACATTTTCCTACACGCCCCGCGCCTGCTAGCGTCCCGATTCGCTCTTTCGCATCGTGACTACCCGGCCTCGGCCCGCGCAAGGCGACACCGCCTCGGGCCAAGGCGACACTTTTCGGCCGCAAGGTGACACTTTTACGGCCAAGGCGACGCCTTCGCGCGCAAGGCGACAAAACTTCCCCTGGACTGTGTAACATGTGGTCCATGTCTCGCCCGGCGAAGGGGCGAATCGGCCTCCTCCCTTTCCACCGTCATCCCGGACCTGATCCGGGATCCCGCTGCTTCAGCGCAGCGCTCACGGGAAAGCGGGACTCCGGATCAAGTCGGGAGCGACCGAATTGAGATGGTGCGCGGAACCTACCGCCGCACCTCGAACAGCGCGTATTCCGCGCGCCAGTTCGCGCTGCCCGCGCCCACTTCGCGGTCGGCGGTGAAGAACCAGCGGTTCTCGATGGCGATGCCCAGCTGCGAGGTCAGCTCCTCGAAGTCCTTCACCGTGACGTGGTGGATGTTGGCGGTTTCGAACCAGGTCACCGGCAGGTGGCGCGTCACCGGCATGCGGCCGCGGCGCAGCAGCGCCCAGCGCATGCGCCAGTAGGCGAAGTTGGGGAAGCTGACGAAGGCGCGGCGGCCGACGCGCAGCAACTCGGCCAGCATGCGATCGGGGCGCGCGGCGGTCTGCAGCGTCTGGCTGAGGATCGCCACGTCGAACGCGCCGTCGGGGTAGAACGCCAGATCGCGGTCGGCGTCGCCCTGCACCACGCTGAGGCCGCGCGCGACGCAGCGTTCCACTTGCGCGCCGTCGATCTCGATCCCGCGCGCATCGCACTGCTTGCCGTCGCGCAGCGCCGCCATCAGCGCGCCGTCGCCGCAGCCGACGTCGAGCACGCGCACGCCGGCTGGCACTTGCTTCGCGATGACCGCGAGATCGGGGCGCAGGGTTGACGCGTCAGCCATCGAGGAACCCCTGCACCACCCGGTCGAGCGCGGGCACGTCGAGCAGGAAGCTGTCGTGGCCATAAGGCGCGGAAAGCTCGACGAAACTGACCGGCGCGCCCGCGGCGTTCAAGGCGTGGACCACGTGGCGGCTCTCGGAGGTGGGGTAGAGCCAGTCGGTGTCGAAACTGACGAGGCAGAAGCGCGCACTGGTTCCGGCGAACGCATCGGCCAGCTTGCCGCCGTGCTCCTCGGCGATGTCGAAGTAGTCCATCGCGCGGGTGATATAGAGGTATGAGTTCGCATCGAACCGCCGCGTGAAGCCGCTGCCCTGATAGCGCAGGTAGGACTCGATCTGAAAGTCGGCGTCGAACCCGAAGCTCTTCGCGCCCTTCGTTCCATCCGGCCTGTCCTGCAACCGCCGCCCGAACTTCTCGGTCAGCCCGGCTTCGGACAGGTAGGTGATGTGCGCCGCCATCCGCGCCACCGCGAGCCCGGCGTCCGGGGCGGTATCGTGCGCGTAGTAGTCGCCCTCGCGCCAGTTCGGATCGGCCATGATCGCCTGCCGCCCGACCTCGTGGAAGGCGATGTTCTGCGCCGAGTGCCGCGCGGTCGTCGCGATGGCGAGCACCCGCGCCGCGCGATCCGGGAAATTCGCGGCGAGGCTCAGCGCCTGCATTCCGCCCATCGACCCGCCGACCACCGCATGCAGCCGCTCGATCCCCAGCCCGTCGAGCAGCGCGATCGTGCCCCGCACCATGTCGCGCACGGTGATGACGGGGAAGCGCATCGCGTAGGGCTTGTCGTCGCTCGCCGGGCTGGCGGGCCCGGTCGAGCCCATGCAGCTGCCGATCACGTTGGCGCAGATGACGTGGTAGCGGCTTGTATCGATCGGCTTGCCGGGGCCGACCATCCGCTCCCACCAGCCGGGCTTGCCGGTCGTCGGGTGCGCGCTGGCGAGATACTGGTCGCCGGTCAGCGCATGGCACACGAGGATCGCGTTGGACTTGTCCGCCGCCAGCTCGCCATACGTCTCGTATGCGATCGTCGCACCCGCGAGCGTCTGCCCCCCGTCGAGCGGAAGCGGAGCGGGGATCGCGTAGGTTTGCGAAGGCGTGCTCAAACCGGACCTTGGGGCAAGAAAAACAACGGTGCTTCGACAGGCTCAGCACGAACGGGCTTAGGAGTTCGCTCTCTAACCGCTCGCCCCGAGCTTGTCGAAGGGCGGTATTGCTTTAAGTGCCCATAGCCGAAATGTCCGAGCAAGCCCCTACCCGCAAGCCCTGGATCGAAGCCATCCATGCCTACGTGCCCGGCAGCGCGAAGGGCGTCGACGGGCGCGAACTGGCGAAGCTCTCGGCGAACGAGAACCCGCTCGGGACCAGCCCCGCGGCGCTGGCCGCCTTGGGCAAGGCCGCGCCGCCCTCGCGCTACCCCGATCCGGGCGCGACCGAGCTGCGCATGGCGATCGGCAAGCTGCACGGCGTCGATCCGGCGCGGATCGTCTGCGGCACCGGCTCGGACGAGCTGCTCAACCTCGCCGCACAGGGCTACGCCGGGCCCGGCGACGAGGTGCTGTTCACGCGCTACAGCTTCGCGGTCTACGACATTGCCGCGCGGCGCTGCGGCGCGACCCCGGTCGAGGCGCCCGACGCAGACTATGCGACCGACGTCGATGCCTTGCTGGCCGCGGTGACCGACAGGACCCGGGTGGTCTTCCTCGCCAATCCGAACAACCCGACCGGCAGCTTCCTCGCCGCGAGCGAAGTCGCGCGGCTGCACTCGGGCCTGCCGCGCGGGGTGCTGCTGGTGCTCGACCAGGCCTATGCCGAATACCTCGCGCCCGAGCATGACGACCGCGGCCTCGACCTCGCCGCGGGGCACGACAACGTGCTCGTCACCCGCACCTTCTCGAAGATCTACGGCCTCGCGGGCGAGCGGGTCGGGTGGGCCACCGGCGCCCCGGGCATCGTCGATACGCTGAACCGCATCCGCGGCCCGTTCAACGTGACCAACCACGGGCAGGCGGCGGCGCTCGCCGCGCTGGGCGACCAGGCGTTCGTCGAACGCTCGCGGGCGCACAACGCGGCCGAACTGGCACGCTTCGCCGAGCGGATCGATGCGCTGGGCAAACATGGAATGCGCGCCCTGCCGAGCCGGGGCAACTTCGTGCTCGTGCTGTTCGAGGGCGCGCTGACCGCCGCCGCCGCGCTCGGCGGACTCGCGGATGCAGGATTCGCGGTGCGCCACCTTCCCGGCCAGGGCCTCGGCCACGGCCTGCGCATCACTATCGGCACGCGCGACCAGATGGACGCGATCGCCGGGGCGCTGCGCACGCTGGCGGAGGCCGCACGGTGAGCATCGAACGCGTCGCCGTCATCGGCCTCGGCCTGCTCGGGGGTTCGGTCGGCCTTGCGGTCGCCGAGCACCTCCCCCGCATCACCACGACCGGTTACGACGCCGACCCCGCGGTCCGCCGCCGCGCGGCCGAACGCGGCCTGGTCGGCGCAGTCTGCGACACGGCCGAACATGCGGTGCGCGCGGCCGATCTGGTGCTGCTCTGCGTGCCGGTCGGCGCGATGGGCGATGCGGCGCGGGCCTTCGCCGCCGCCTTGCCCGAGCACACGATTGTCAGCGACGTCGGTTCGTCCAAGCAGTCGGTCGGCGAGGCGCTCGCCGAGGCGCTGCCGCGCCACCGGGTGATTCCCGCGCATCCGGTCGCGGGTACCGAGCGCAGCGGGCCCGATGCGGGCTTCGCCAGCCTGTTCAGCCACCGCTGGTGCATCCTGACCCCGCCCGAGAATGCCGACCCCGCAGCGGTCGCCGAAGTTTCGGCCTTCTGGGAATCGCTTGGCGCGAAAGTCGAGATCATGGAGGCCGCGCATCACGACCTCGTGCTCGCGGTCACCAGCCATATCCCGCACCTGATCGCCTACACCATCGTCGGCACCGCATCGGACCTCGAGGAGGTCACCCGCAGCGAGGTGATCAAGTATTCGGCCGGCGGCTTCCGCGACTTCACCCGCATCGCCGCGAGCGATCCCGTGATGTGGCGGGACGTGTTCCTGTCGAACCGGGAGGCGGTGCTCGAGATGCTCGGCCGCTTTACCGAGGATCTGACCGCGCTCCAGCGCGCGATCCGCCGCGGCGACGGCGACGCCCTGTTCGACCTCTTCGCCCGCACCCGCGACATCCGCCGCTCGATCGTCGAACAGGGCCAGGACGACGCGCGCCCGGATTTCGGGCGGGCGGATCA
>CAMPIA010000096.1 GCA_946886175.1 uncultured Altererythrobacter sp. | reverse complement strand
GCCGAACGCTTGCTCACGCCCGTTCTCGAGCGAGCCTGAGCACCGGCATGCTACTGCACGATCACGAGGATTTCGGGGATCTCCTCGCGGTCGTCGCGCGCGAACAGGCGATCGATCCGGGCCTGGTCGAAAAGGACTACTGGATCATGCACGGCCTGTGGGGCCTGCAGCAGCTCGGCTTTACCTTCGAGCTCAAGGGCGGGACGTCGCTCTCGAAAGGGCATGGGCTCATCCACCGATTCTCCGAAGACATCGACATCCAGATCCACCCGGACGTCGAGGGCCTGCCGACCGGCAGGAACCAGAACAAGGCCGCGCACATCGCGGCCCGCCGATCCTTCTATGACGGCCTGCCGCGAAAGATAGAAATCGCAGGCTTCTCCGAGGTCGAGCGTGACGAAGCGTTCGATGACCCACGTATGCGCAGCGCCGGAATCCGGCTGCGCTATGCTCCCCACACGCCCCTCCCCGAGGGCGTGAAGGAAGGGATTCTCCTCGAAGCGGGCTTCGATCAGGTGGCTCCCAACCGGCCGTGCCTGATCAGTTCATGGGCCTATGACAAGGCGGCAGAGAGCGGTCTCGGCGACCTGACCGACAATCGGGCGGCCGACGTCCCCTGCTACGAGCCCGGCTACACACTGGTCGAGAAGCTCCAGACGATCTCGACGAAGTTCCGGCGGCACGTCGATGACGGCAGCATGCCCCAGAACTTCCTTCGCCATTACTATGACGTCTACTGCCTCCTCGGAGATCAGGGCGTCCGGGCCTTCATCGGCACCGAGGCCTATGTCGCCCACAAGGCGGCGCGCTTCCCAAGCGCGGACAACAAGGTAATTGCCGAAAACCCGGCTTTCAGCTTGCCGGACACGGCGATACGTGAGCGCTTCGCGCGGGCCTATGCCTCAACGGCCGCCCTCTATTACCGCGGGCAGCCCAGCCTCGAGGCAATCCTCGAGCGGATCGCGGAGCATGCCGACCGCCTGTAGGAGACGCTTCGCGAAGGCGCGGCGCGCCCAGGCCGCGGTCGACAGCACGGACGACTTCGACCTCAAGCTCATGGCACGCGAGTTCAAATGCTCGACCGAGCGCTTCTGCCGCCTGCTCCGCCTCAACTATCTCGCGCCCGACATCGCCGCGGCGATCTTCGCGGGCGCACAGCCTCCCGGCCTGACCATGAGCCGGCTCGCCCACGGGCCCCTGCCGCTCGACTGGGACCTGCAGCGCAGGATCTTCGGGTTTCCGGCGCGCGCCGATGCGCCCCAGCATCGACCGCAATGGCACTTTTTCGTTTTCCTACATGAACCATAATGGTTATCTGAATCGACTCCGAAGCAGGAGTCGATTCGCATGTTCCTCACCGATCCGTTGTGGCTGACCGCGCTCGCCACGCTCGTCACGAGCCTCGCCTCGCTCGTGTGGGCCCTTCGCCGCAAGCGCTAGGCCGGCGAGCCGCACGCCGGCGCGAGCCCGACGGCGCGGGCGCGACCGCCATCGGCAGCGGCCCTGCGAAGCGAAGGCGCGATCGCGCGCGGCGCCGCCGCCCGGGCGCTACTCCCGGAAGTCGATCGTGACCACGAGCGGCGAGTGATCCGACACGGCCGGATCGCTGACCCGCACGACCGCGCTGTCGATGCCGCCGCGCTTGACCGCCTCGCGGAAACTGTCGCTGAGCAGGACATGGTCGATCTGGTTGCGCTCGCCCTCGAACGCGTAAGTCCAGCGCTCGCCGAGCGCCCCGCGCTCGAAGAACTCGACCGCACCGGTCTGGATCAGGTCGGGCCCGATGTCGTCGAGCCCGCGGATGCGCAAGAGGGTGGGATCGCCGCGCTTCTCGTTGAGATCGCCGGCGACGATCACGTGGCGGCCCGCCGCGAGATCGCCGAGGTAATTGCGGCGCACGATCGAAGCCTGGGCGATGCGCTGGGCATCGCCCTCGTGGCCGCCGCGCTCGCTCAGCAGGTGGATCCCGTAGATCGCGATCCGCTCCCCCGAGAACGAGACCGTCGCGCTCAGCCCCTTGGAGATCCCGGTGTCGCGCTCGCTCTCGGGATCGTCGAGCTCGGTGAAGTAGTGCTCGCGTCCGGCGATCGCCGGTGTCACGCTGTCGAACGGGAGCCGCGAGAGGATCGCCACGTGCTGGCGGGTCGCGGTGTCGGTGCATTCGCAGACCGCGACGTGCGGATAGGGCGCCGGCAGCGCGGCATTGAGCGAGCTCACGTCGGCAGCCGGCCCGATCTCGGTGAGGACGACGATGTCGGCGTCGAGGCCGGCGACGACCGGCGCCACCCGCTCCACGGCGTCCTCGAACGCCTGCTCCCGCCGCGCGGCCGTCCAGCTCGCGGCGTCGGCGTCGGACACGCCCTCGCGCATGTGGACCTTCTCGCGAATGAGGAACTCGGTGTTGAAGGTCGCCACCCGCAACTCCTCGGCCGAGACCGCCGTCGAGGCGGCGAGCGCGGCGAGCGCCCCTGCCAGGATTCGTTTCATCGTTCCCCCCCTTGGCTTGCGAACTCCAGCTACGGCTTCCCGTTTCGCGTTCCTACCCCCGCGACGAGGCGCCGGCTTGGCCAATTGCGTCAGCACGCCCCGGCGCAGGACCGGAGGCCGCGGGGCGCGAAAGCTTCCGGACTTGCGATCGGCGACCGGCGGCAAGCGCGCCGGTGTGCCCGGGCTTGACCCCGGGCTTCCCGGCCCTACCGCAGGGCGCGGTCGTCCCAGAACAACAAGGCGGAGAGAGAACCGACATGACCGCTCAAAGTTTCGATGCAGAAACGCTGATCGCCCTGACCTCCGACATCGTCGCCGCGCACGTGAGCAACAACGGCGTCGCGGTCGAAGACCTCCCGACCCTCATCCGGAACGTCCACGGCGCGCTCGCCGGACTCGGCGCCGCCCCGCAAGTCGAGGCCAGGCCCCAACCGGCGGTCTCGGTCCGCTCCTCGGTCAAGAACGACCACGTCGTCTGCCTCGAGGACGGCAGGAAGATGAAGATGCTCAAGCGTCACCTGATGACCGATCACGGGCTGACCCCGGCCGAGTACCGCGCGCGCTGGGGCCTGCCGGCCGACTACCCGATGGTCGCGCCCGAATACGCCGAGAAGCGCCGCACGCTCGCCAAGGCCATCGGCCTCGGCCGCAAGCCCGGGCAACGCCGCGGACGGCGCAAGAAGGCCTGAGCGAGGCGAGGCGCCCCCGGCGCCGGGGCGATCGGTGCCCTCCCCCGCGGAGCCTAACGCCGGCCTCATCCGCCTCGCGTATCCCAAGGCTCCCACCCGCAGGCGGCCTCGCCCCCAGCGCCCCCCCGCTCAACGGGGCGCGGCGGTCCGCTCGAGGACGAACAGGGCGCCCCTGGACGGAAGGGATGCGGAGCCGGAAGCGGGTCCCGGGTCCGCAGCGGCCGCGCCCTCGGCGCGCCGCACGGCGAAAAGCCCCGGCACCGGCCGGGAACCGGCCGCAAGCTCCGCCGGCGCGGGTCCCGCGACCGCGGCGAGGTAGGCCCGGGTCTCGGCCGGCAGCGGCCGTCCCGTCGCCAGGTGCCGCGCGTAGCGCGCCGGACCGGCGTTGTAGGCGCCGAACAGCCCCGGATAGCCGAACCGGTCGTACATGAGCCGCAGGTAGGCGCTGCCCGCGAGGATGTTGTCGCGCGGATCGTGCGGGTCGGCCCCGAGCCCGAGCCGCGCCCGCATCGCGCTCCAGGTCCCGGGCATCAGCTGCATCAGCCCCATGGCGCCGGCCCGGCTGACGATCGGCGCCCCGCCGAGGGTCGTGCGGCCGCCGCTCTCGGCGCGGATCACGCGCCGGATCCATTCGGCCGGCAGTCCGAACCGCGCCGAGGCTTCGGCGACGTGCGGCGCCCACCGCTCGAGCGGATCGGCCGCCGCCGGGCTCGCCCGGCCGAGCGCCGCCGCCAGCGCCGCGGCGAGCAGCGCGGCCCTCACCGCGGCCACAGCAGGCTCGCCCGCCCGAGGACCTGCGCGGCGCGGCTCGGCCCGAAGTAGCGGCCGTCGAACGCCAGCGGCACGCCCGGCGAGAGCAGCAGCGCTTCGCCCGGGCGCAGCCGCGCGCAGCCGCTCCACCACGGCATCGCTCGCCCCGCGGGGTCGGCGCGCAACCGCCCCGCCACGCGCCGGCCTTCGACGAGGATCGCCGCGCCGCGCGCGCAGACCCGGTCGCCGGCGACCGCGGCGACGCGCTTCACCAGCGGGACGTTGCCGGGGAGGTAGCCGCGCTGCGCGCCGAGCGCGCGCGCCGCGGGCGGCGGCCAGGCGAGCGCCATGCCGCCCCGGCGAAGGGTGCCGGTCGGGCTTACCGCATAGAGACCCACCGGGCTGCTTGCGCTGGCGTTCCACACCAGGCGCGGCGCGGGCTGGAGGACCAGGGGCGCGAGCAGGAGCCCGAGCGCGAGGCCCGCGCCGGCACCGATCCGCGATCGGCGAGGACAGGCGCGAGGCTCAGGCATGGCGCACCCCCGCCGAGTCCTTCGACCAGCTGTCGAGATCGTCGATGTGATAGCGCACGTAGCGGCTGTGACGCCGGAAGCGCGGCCCGGTGCCGTCGGCCCGCATCGCCTGGAGCCGGCGGGCGCTGAGGCCGAGGTAGAACGCGGCCTGCTCGGTCGAGAGGAACGGGCAGCCCTTCTTCGCCCGCGCCGCGCGAGCCACTTCGTCTTCCATGACACCCTCGCTGAATCGCGCTCCCTTGCGCCGCGCCGCACTCCATGCCCCATGAGACCCGAGCCGCGGAGGCTCGAAAGCGGCGATCGCCGGATTGAAGCCGCCTGCCCGCGGTGTCGCCAGGCGACGACCGCGCACCCTCGGCGAGGGATGCCCGCAAGAGCAGGGAAGCAGCCAGGCCGAGCGGCGGGTCCGCTCCCCTGCGCACCCGCCGACGCGCGGGTCAGCCGCAGGTCCGCTCAGGGTTGGCCGCGAAGCGCCCCGTGGCGGGACCGCGCGCGAGCACGGGCTCGCACCCCCCGCCGCGCCCGTCGGCAATCGCGCGCTGAATGTATCTGCGCCGTGCCGACATCGCTCAGCCCGAAGATGCCGGGAGTGCGTCTCGCGCTGCAAGGCCCTCGCTCGCCGCAGCCGCTTCGCGAGCCGGCGCCGGCCCGCGCTTGCCGAGGCGCGGGAGCACCTCCTGGCCGAGCTCCTCGATCACCTCGCCCGCGGGGCGGCGACCGTACTTGAGGTTGAGGATGACGTGATTGACGCCGGCGCCGGCGAGTTCGTTCAGGAAATCGAGCACGAAGTGGCGGCCGGCCCTAAATCCGAGATGAATGGACCGCGGCGGTTCCTCCGCCCGTTCGGCGAGATCGATATAGAGCGACTGCACGAAGGGCTTGAACACTCCCGGCGACGCCACCGCCACCGCCGCGCGCCATTTCGCGACCAGCTCCGCCTGCCGCGCGAGGTCGCGGGGATAGGTGATCCAGCCGTCCGCGTGCGCGGCGATCCACTCGAAGCCCTGGCGGCTCGAACCGGTGACCAGGATCGGCAGGCGATAGACGGGTTTGGG
>CAMPIA010000095.1 GCA_946886175.1 uncultured Altererythrobacter sp. | reverse complement strand
GGCGGACTCGGCGAGCAATCGAAACCGTGAGCCGTGCCTATTTCGCGATCATCCGCCCGAGCGGCTCGCCGCCGAACAGGTGGACGTGGAGGTGCGGAATTTCCTGCCCGCCGTGCTGCCCGAGGTTGACCAGCAGGCGGTATCCGGGCTCGACCAGGCCCTTGTCGCGCGCGACTTTGCCCACCGCGCGGACGAAGCCCGCGATCTCCGCATCGCTCGCCTTGGCGGTGAAATCGTCCCAGCTCACGTACTTGCCCTTGGGGATCACGAGGGTGTGGTTCTTCGCCTGCGGGGCGATATCCTCGAAGGCGTAGGCCCACTCGTCCTCATAGACTTTCGTGGACGGTATCTCCCCGCGCAGGACTTTGGCGAAAATGTTGTCGTCGTCGTAAGGCAGCGTCGCGTCGATCGGCATTATCCGTCCCTTGAAGCCTTTTCATCCAGTCCGGAGACGCCCTCGCGCCGGTCGAGTTCCGCCAGCACCTCGTCCAGCGCAATGCCCTTGGCCGAGAGCAGGACCATCAGGTGGAACAACAGGTCGGCCGCCTCGCCGACCAGGTCCTCGCGGCTGCCCGCGAGCGCGGCGACCGCGGCCTCGACCGCTTCCTCGCCCACCTTGCGTGCGATCGCGGGGACCCCGTCGCTATGCAGCTTGGCGACGTAGCTCGCCCGCGGATCGGCGCTCCGGCGCCCGGCGATCGTGCTCTCGAGACGGCTGAGGGTGTCCATCCGCCGCGTCATGCGGACGGCGCGCGGCCCCGTCAATATTCGGGTGCGCTCAATCCTTGTCGGGCGTCTTGCGCTTGGCGGCCAGGCGGCGCCCGATCACCAGCCCTGCCAGCCCAAGGCCGAACAGCGCGAGGTTCGAAGGCTCGGGCAGCGGCGTGCCCGCGGCCTGAGCGGGCACGCCGAGGAACAGGAGGACGAAGGGGAGCGCGCGCATTGCCAAGCGACCTCGCGCGCTTTCGGCGGCGAAGGCAATCGCAGTTTAGCGCGCGTCCCGCTTTGACACTCGCGGGAGCGAGCGGGTTACCCGCGCGCCGGCAGCCCGGCCGCTCTGAGCGCCGCATGCGCCTCGGCGATCGAGTGCGCGCCGAAGTGGAAGATCGACGCCGCCAGCACCGCGCTCGCATGGCCGCGGGTCACGCCTTCGACCAGATGATCGAGGCTCCCCACCCCGCCGCTCGCAACCACCGGCACCGGCACCGCATCGGCGACAGCGCGGGTCAGCGCGAGGTCGTAGCCGGCCTGCGTCCCGTCGCCGTCCATAGACGTTACCAGCAGTTCGCCCGCGCCCAGCTCCGCCAGCCGCACCGCGTGTTCGACCGCGTCGATCCCGGTCGCCCGCCGCCCGCCGTGAGTGAAGACCTCCCACCGACGCTCGTCGACCCGCCGCGCGTCGACCGAGGCGACGCAGCACTGGCTGCCGAACTTCGCCGCGATATCCGCCACCACCTCGGGCCGCGCGACCGCCGCGCTGTTGACCGCGACCTTGTCCGCGCCCGCCAGCAGCAGCGCGCGCGCATCCTCCACGGTCCGCACCCCGCCGCCGACGGTGAACGGCATGAAGCATACTTCGGCGGTGCGCCGCACGATATCGAGCAGCGTCCCGCGCCCTTCGTGGCTGGCCGAAATATCGAGGAAGCACAGCTCGTCCGCCCCCGCCGCGTCGTAGGCCTGCGCCTGCTCGACCGGATCGCCCGCGTCCTTGAGATCGACGAAGTTCACCCCCTTCACGACGCGCCCCTCGGCCACGTCGAGACAGGGAATCACGCGGATGCGAACGGTCATGCCGCACCGGTAGAATTTGATTCGCGCGGAGACGCGGAGACGCGGAGAGTTTCGGCCTTGATGCGCTCACGCAGGCACGGAGGCGCAGAGAAGGCTTGCGGCGGCGAAGCCGCAATAATCCTTGGCGGATCGTGTTTCGTCGGCGCGATATGGCCTGCGGCGCAGACTAACATCCTCTGTGCCTCTGCGCCTCTGCGAGCGCCAAAACCCTCCGCGCCTCCGCGTCTCCGCGTGAAACCGAACATCACGCCCGCTCCGCCATCGCGATCGCGGCCGCCAGATCGAGCCGCCCGTCGTAGAGCGCGCGGCCAGTAATCACCCCCTCGATCCCCTCGTCCGCATGCAGCGCGAGCATGCGGATGTCGGCGAGGCCCTTCACGCCGCCGCTGGCGATCACCGGGATATCGACCCGGCGCGCGAGGTCCACGGTCGCGTCGATATTGCACCCGGTCAGCAGCCCGTCGCGGCCGATGTCGGTGAACAGTACGCTCGCCACCCCGGCATCCTCGAACCGCCGCGCGAGGTCGGCCACGGGCACGTCGGACACTTCGGCCCAGCCCTCGGTCGCGACCATTCCGTCCCTGGCGTCGACCGCGACCACGATCCCGCCTTCGAACGCGCGCGCCATGTCCTTGACGAACTCCGGGTCCTTCAGCGCCGCGGTGCCCATCACGATCCGCGCCACGCCGAGATCGAACCAGCCCTCGACCGCCGCGCGCGTGCGGATGCCGCCGCCAAGCTGCACATAGCCGGGAAAGGCCGCGACGATTCCCTCGACCGCCGCGCGATTCTCCGCCTTGCCGGCGAACGATCCGTCGAGATCGACCACGTGCAGGTGCTGCGCCCCGGCTTGCGCGAACAGCAGCGCCTGCGCCGCCGGATCGCTACCGTACACCGTGGCGCGCGCCATATCGCCCTCGGCCAGACGCACGACCTCGCCGCCCTTGAGGTCGATCGCGGGGAAAACGATCACCGGCAGTATCCTCCCCGGCACGGGGAGGTGGCAGGCGCGAAGCGACTGACGGAGGGGACTCGCCTCCGCCCCCGCGTTCGCGGCGTGTCCCCTCCACCGCACTGCGTGCGGTCCCCCTCCCCGTCCCGGGGAGGATTTTTCATGGCCGCCATTGAAGAAACCTTTCGAGCACGCCCAGCCCGTAGGCCTGGCTCTTCTCCGGATGGAACTGCACGCCGAGCATAGTGTCCCGCGCGACCGCGGCGACGATGCCGCCGCCGTGGTCGGTCATCGCGGCGATCTCGTGCGGGTTCGCGGCCGCGAAGTGATACGAGTGGAGGAAGTAGGCCTCGCCTTCTTCCAGTACGGCGCCGGCATGCGCGGTCAGCGCGACATCGTTCCAGCCCATGTGCGGCACCTTGATCGCCGGATCGGTCCGCTCGATTTCGCGCACTTCGCCCGCGATCCAGCCGAGGCCGGGCGTCTCGCCATGCTCGAGCCCGCGGGTCGCGAGCAGTTGCATGCCCACGCACACCCCGAGGAACGGCGCTCCACCTACACGCACCCGCTCCTCCATCGCCTCGACCAGCCCCGGGATCGCCCGCAGCCCTTCGGCACAGGCGCGGAACGAGCCGACGCCCGGCAGCACGATCCGGTCGGCCGCGCGCAGGATTTCGGGATCGGCGGTGACCGCGACCGAGGCGCCGACGGTCCGCAGCGCGTTCTCGACCGACCTCAGGTTCCCCGCGCCGTAATCGACCAGCGCGACGTTCTCAGCCACCAAGCTGGCCTTTCGTGGAAGGAATCGCCCCGCCCTTGCGCGGATCGATCTCGACCGCTGCCCGCATCGCGCGCGCGAAGCCCTTGTAGATCGCCTCGCAGATATGGTGGTTGTTCGCGCCGTAGAGCAGCTCGACATGCAGCGTGATCCCCGCCGCCTGCGCGACCGAGTGGAACCAGTGCTCGATCAGCTCGGTGTCCCATTCGCCGAGGCGCGTCTGCGAAAAGCCCGCGCGCCACACCAGATAGGGCCGCCCCGAAATGTCGAGCGCGACCCGCGCCAGCGTCTCGTCCATCGGCGAATAGGCGCTGCCGTAGCGCCCGATCCCGGCCTTGTCGCCGAGCGCTTCGCTCAGCGCCTGGCCGAGCGCGATCGCGCTGTCCTCGGTCGTGTGGTGCTGGTCGACATGCAGGTCGCCCGCCACCTTCATCGTCACGTCGATCAGCGAATGGCGCGCGAACTGCTCGACCATGTGGTCGAGGAAGCCGATTCCGGTCGAAACCGCATAAGCGCCGCTGCCGTCGAGGTTCACCTCGACTTCGATGGCGGTCTCCGCCGTCTTCCGCTCGATCCTGCCTGTGCGCATGGCTGCGGGGCTATACGCAAGGCTGGGCACGGCGCAAGCATTGGCGCTTGACCGGCGCGCGAAGCGGCTTCACCTAGCCACCGATATGACCGACGAAACGCCCGACAGCCTGATCCCCTACGACGAGATCGTGCAGGAGGCGCTGCGCGCAGTGGTCGGCCGGGTGCTCGGCCAAATCCAGGCCGGCGGCAGCGAGTTGCCGGGCGCGCACCATTTCTACATCACTTTCAAGACCCACGCGCCCGGCGTCTCGATTCCCCAGCACCTGCGCGAGCGATTCCCGGACGAGATGACGATCGTCCTCCAGAACAAGTTCTGGGACCTGAAGGTGGACGAAGACGGGTTCACCGTGGGCCTCAGCTTCAACCAGGTGCCGGCCAAGCTCGACATTCCCTTCGCCGCGATCACCGCCTTCGTCGATCCGGCGGTCGATTTCGGGCTCCAGTTCCAGGCGAGCGTCGCCGACATGGCGCCCGAGGCGCACGACCATGCGGAGAACGACGTTCCGGAACGCGGCGACGCGCCGGCCGTTGGTGACGGGGACGACGGCTCGAATGTCGTCACGGTCGATTTCGGCCGCAAGAAATAGCGCCGCCCGGCTCCGCGCCGAACCGGCGAGAGGGGCATGACATGGCACGAACCAAGGGCAGCAAAATCACCACCCACGCCACCGACCGGATGGCGAAGGCGTTCGACAAGGTGGGCGACAGGATCGTGCCGGACGATCGCGACGTCGCCGGGCCCAGCCCCAATCCCGCGACCAATCTCCTGATTCACGACATTCTCCTGCGCAGCGGCGGGCGGCTGATGCGGATCGGCCTCGAGAAGGGCCTGCTGCGCAACCGCTACGGCGGGTCGGCGGCCAAGGAAATGGTCGAGAGCCGCAGCATGCTCCAGACCCTCGCCTCGTATGCAGTGGCGCGCGTCGCGACCCGCTCGGTGCCGGGCGCGCTGGTGGTGGGCGGCGGCCTGCTGGCCAAGACGCTGATCGACCGCCGCCAGACCCGCCGCGCCGCCCGGCGCAAGGGCGACAAGGCGCTGCGCGAGCAGGCGCAGGGGGATTAGGGCGACGCGGTCCTGCCCGGTTCAGGGAAGGATCGATCTTCGCGCCCCGCCCGCGCCCCGCGGGGCTTGATTTCGGCGCACCGCTCGGCGCATGAGCGCGCATGGCCGACCAGGACACGCTTCACCGCCGCGGATTGATGTTCATCCTCTCCTCGCCCTCGGGCGCGGGCAAGACCACGATCTCGCGCATGCTGCTCGAGGCGGAGGACGAGATCAGGCTCTCGGTCTCCGCCACCACGCGGCCTCAGCGCCCGGGCGAGATCGACGGCGTCCACTACCACTTCGTCAGCGACGCCGAGTTCGACCGCATGGTCGAGGCCGACGATTTCTACGAATGGGCTCACGTTTTCGATTACCGCTACGGTACGCCCAAGGGGCATATCCGCGCGGGGCTGAAAGACGGACACGATGTCCTGTTCGACATCGACTGGCAGGGCACCCAGCAGCTCTACCAGAAGGATCAGCAGGACGTGGCGCGGGTGTTCATCCTCCCCCCCAGCCTCGACGAGCTATACCGCCGCCTCAAGAGCCGCGGCACCGACAGCGACGAGGTGATCGAAGGCCGCATGGAACGCGCCCGCGCCGAGATCAGCCACTGGGACGGCTACGACTACGTG
>CAMPIA010000094.1 GCA_946886175.1 uncultured Altererythrobacter sp. | reverse complement strand
GGCGAGCGGCACCACGACATAGAGCGCGACCGAGAGCAGCAGCGTCTCCCACGGCACCGCGATCTCCGCCACGCCGAGCAGCAGCGCGACGATCGGCGCGAAGGCGACGATCATCACGAGATCGTTCGCCGCCACCTGCACCAGCGTGTAGGCCGGATCGCCCCTGGTCAGCTGCGACCACACGAACACCATCGCGGTGCACGGGGCGGCGCCGAGCAGAATCAGCCCGGCGATATATTGCTTGGCATCGGCGGGCGCGATCAGGTCGGCAAACACCACCTCGAAGAACAGCACGCCGAGCGCGGCCATGGTGAACGGCTTGACGAGCCAGTTCACCACCAGCGTGATGACGAGCCCGCGCGGCTTGTCCCCCACCCGCCGCACCGCGCCGAAATCGACCGCGACCATCATGGGGAAGATCATCGCCCAGATCAGCACCGCGACGACGAGGTTGACCGAGGCATATTCGATCGCTGCCAGCGCGCCGAACATCGCGGGCGCGAGATTGCCCAGCACCAGCCCGGCCAGAATCGCACCCGCGACCCACACCGAGAGCCACTTCTCGAACAGGCCGAGCCCCGCCGCGCGGGCGTCGATTTGCGTCGTGGCCGCGGTCATCGCGCGTCGGCCTCGCGCCCGATCGCCTGGAGCCTGTCGCGCAGCGCGATCTCCTCGATACTGTCGAGCGGCAGCGCGAGCAGCAGGTCGATCCGGCGCTCGAGCATGCGGAAGGCATCGAGGAAGGCCGCGGCCTTGACCGCATCGCTACCCTCGATCGCGGCCGGATCGGGAATGCCCCAGTGTGCACTGGTCGGGCGGCCGGGCCAGATCGGGCAGGTCTCCGCCGCCGCGCTGTCGCAGACGGAGAAGATCAGATCGAATTCGGGCCCGTCGGCGAATTCGCTCCAGCTTTTCGAGCGATAGCCCTGCGCCGGATAGCCGAGCGTTTCGAGCGTGTGGATAGCCCAGGGATTGACGGTGCCGGTCGGATTGCTCCCCGCACTATGCGCGCGAAAGCGGCCCCCGCCGTCGCGATTGAGGATCGCTTCGGCCAGGATCGAGCGGGCGGAATTGCCGGTGCACAGGAACAGCACCTCGAACGGTCGGGCAGGCATCGCGGGCGCTCAGCAGCAGGTGGCGGCAGGCGCGGCGACTTGCGGGGCGACTTGCGGGGCGCAGCAAGCGTCCGACGCCGCATTGGGCGAAGCGAGCTGCGCCAGGTCGGGGTTGCCGCCGTAGGTCGTGCTCTCGCCATCGGTCAGGAAGGCTTCCCAGACCACGCCGTCGGGGTCGGCGATCCAGCTCTTTTCCGAGGTGGCGTAGCAGCAGGTGGTCGCGCCTTCTTCGAGCACCGGGCGATCGGCGCTCTGCAAGCGGCCATAGACTTCGGCGAGTTCGTCGGCGTTCTCGACCTGCAGGCCGATGTGCTCCACGCCCTTGGCCGCATCCTCGCGCGCCGAGATCGCGAAGTTGATCCGCGGGTCCTCGAGCATCCACTTGGCGTAGTCGGGCTTGGTCACGGAGGGTTCGGCGCCGAACAGCTCGTTGTAGAAGGCGACCGAGCGGTCGAGGTCGGTGACGCCGACATGGACATGGAAGCGCTTCATCATGCAGTCCTTTTCTCGTCTTGGGGAAGGCACGCGGCATCGCCGGCGCAGGGCACGCCGCCGCAGCAGTTCTCGGTCAGGTAGCCCATCAGGCGGTTCATCGCGGCATAGTCGGCCGAATAGATGATCGAGCGGCTCTCGCGCCGCTGGCTCACCAGCCCGGCGTTGGCGAGCTGCGCGAGATGAAAGCTCATCGACGAGGCAGGTACGCCAAGCCGCTCGGCCAGCACCCCCGCAGCCACACCGCCCTCGCCCGCCTGAACGAGCAGCCGATAGACCGCCAGCCGATGCTCCTGCGCCAGCGCACCCAACGCCCGAATGACTCGATCGGCTTCCATGTACATTCCTATGATTCGATAATTATCGAAATATGGGAATGAGGCGCGTCAGTCAAGAGTGTCCGACCGCAAACCTATGGCTTTTGCTAATACCCCATCAGCTTGAGCACTTCCTCGCGGCTGCGGGGGTCGTTGAGGAAGGTGCCCATCATGCGGCTGGTGGTCATGGCGACGCCCGGGGTGCGCACGCCGCGGGCGGTCATGCAGCTGTGGCTCGCCTCGATCACCACTGCGACGCCCTGAGGCTGCAAGTGCTCCCAGATGCAGTCGGCGACTTCGGCGGTCAGGCGTTCCTGCACCTGCAGCCGCCGGGCGAAGCCGTGGAGCACGCGCGCGAGCTTGGAGATGCCGACCACGCGGTCGGTCGGCAGGTAGGCGATCGCCGCCTTGCCGATGATCGGCGCCATGTGGTGTTCGCAGTGGCTCTGGAACGGGATGTCCTTGAGCAGCACGATCTCGTTGTAGCCGCCGACTTCCTCGAACACGCGGCTGAGGTGGACCGAAGGGTCCTCGCCATAGCCGAGGCAGTATTCCTTCCACGCGCGGGCGACGCGCTTGGGGGTGTCGCGCAGGCCCTCGCGCTCCGGATCGTCGCCCGTCCAGCGGATCAGCGTGCGGATCGCGTCCTGCACGTTCTCGGGCACCGGCGGCTTTCCCCGCGCGTCGTCTTCGTCGGGGCCCACCAGGCTGCTCATCTGCCGATCCTCTTCTTGGCCCGGCCATAGGCGCGGCCGAGCAGGCTCCCCTTGCGGAAAAGTCCGCCCTTGGCAAACGGCTCGAACATGTCGTCGGGACGCTCCGGATCGAGCAGGCCCGAATCGGCGAGCGTTTCCTCGACCCCGTTGAGCTCGGGCACTTCGTAAGGCTTGAGCGAGCGCCCCTCGCCCTGCCCGTGCTCCGCGATCAGGTGGTGCATCGAACCGTCGGCTTCGAGCAGGCGCGCGACCTCGTCTTCCTCGAGCCCGCAATGCTCGGCGAGCAGCGAGTGGCGCAGCGCGGCGATGCCGTCGCACGCATGGCCGTTGCCGGGGCGGTCGCAGTCGATGAACACGTCGCACTCGGAATCGAGGCCCATCGAACGGTTGTTGAAGTTGGCCGAGCCGATCCTGAGGATACGATCGTCGAAGATCGTCAGCTTGGCATGGACGTAGATCGGGGTCTCGCCGGTGTGCGGGACATAGACCTTGAACCGGTTCTTGTGGTCGATCTCCGCCAGCCCGTGGAGCAGCCCGGCGCGCGCGTGGTCCATCGCCTGCTGCTCGAGCCATCCCTCGGCGGTGATCGGCTGGACCATGACGATCTCGGGCGGGTCGTCTTCCTTCAGGCGCTTGCCGATCGCCTCGGCGATCTTGCGCGAGGTGAAGTACTGGTTCTCCGAATAGATGAACTTCTTCGCCCGCGCGATCTGGTCGAGCAGCAACTGCTCGATCTCGTCCACCTGCGGCAATCCGCCGTATTTGGCGCGGGTCCGCGCGATCCCGATCTCGACGTTTTCGAACTGGACCGCAAGATCGTCGGGCCACAGGCTTTCGTCGGGGATCTCGACCTGGTGGAGGTTCTCGCCGCCCGCGCGCTCCCACCGCTCGCGGCTGAACATGCCGAGCACGCGCGCCGCATCGCCCTCGAACATCATCGTCGCATCGTGCCACGGGCAATAACTGCGTCCGTGCGGGCGGCGGCGGCGGCGGTCGTGTTCGAGGTGCTCGCGCGTGTCCCACCGGTCCTGGGTCATGTCGATCCCGCCGCAGACCGCCAGCTTGTCGTCGAGCACCGCGATCTTCTGATGGTGCGAGCAGCCGACCGGATGGTGCGTGTCGAACTTGAAGGTGATCGCGCGGTGCGACGCCATCCGCACGACATCGACCAGCATGTAGCCGCGCAGCATGAACTTGAGCGCGCCGACATTCCATTTGAGAACCCGGATCTCGAGCCCCTTGCGATGGCGCGCGAGCCACATCAGGAAGCTGCCCAGCCGGCGTGGATACTGCCGGCGCAGGGCGCGCGAGAACCAGCGCCGGCCGAGCGCCAAATGAATGCGCGTGTCGAAATCCCACCCGACCAGCATGATGCGGCGGCGCGCCTTGAGCATCGCCTGCTGCATCAGCGCAAAGTAATCGGACGCGTCGACGATCACGCTCGCGCGGTCGACGCGCGCGTAGCGCCAGACGCCCGGTTCCTCCGATTCGTCGTCGAACTCCGGTTCGGTCGCGCCTGCTTGATTGCTCACCCCGCCCAAACCCTCGCTATTCCTTCGCGTCTTCCTTCTTTTCGGGAGTCACCTCGGCCTCGGCCTTTTCCTCGCTTTTGCGCCGTTCGAAGACCGATTCCATGTACTCCTCATCCGCCATGGTGAGGTAATTTTCGAAGTCGGGGAAGTGCTCTTCCTCCTCTTCCTCGATATGGTGGCGGTATCGGTGATCGAGCGCCTCGAACTTCTTCAGCCAGTCGCCGCCCGCCATGTCGGTCGCGGCGAGATCGTTGAGCATCTCGTCGATCTCGTGATGCTCGGCGACCGAATGGCGCGTCTCGGCGGTGGTTTCGGGCTTGCGCAACATGGTCGAATAGAGCGCCTGCTCCTCCGCCGCGGCGTGGCCCTTCAGTTCCTTGGTCAGTTCCACGAACAGCGCCTCGCGCTCGCCGCTCTCCCCGTTCGTCTTGCGGATGCGGGCGAGCAGGTCGCGGTGCTTGTCGTGATCCTGCTTGAGGCGCTCGAAAATCGTTTCGGCTGTCATGTCGTTTCGGGTCCTTCGGGGTGATGCCCAACCAGAATGGGCGGGGTTTCGCAAGGTTCCTCACCGGGGGGAATGACGCGGCGGGATGACGGGGCGTCCGTTTGCGCCCATATCGGCGCGCATGGACAGCTTCCGCCAGCCGCCGCCGACCGCCGAGGATATGGAGCGCATGGCCCAGGCCGTGATCGACGCCCTGCCCGAGGATTTTCGCGAACCGCTGCGCGATGTGGTCGTGCGGATCGAGGAGTTCGCCACGCGCGAGCAGCTCGATTCGGTCGACATCCGCAGCAAGTGGAATCTGACCGGGCTCTACGAGGGGCGCCCGCTCGACGAACAGTCGATCTGGGACCCGGGCGACCTGCCACCGGTGATCAGCCTGTTCCGCCAGCCGCTGGTGCGCGAATGGCGGGACACGGGGGTCGATTTCGGCGATCTGGTGCGCCACGTGGTGATCCACGAGGCGGGGCACCACTTCGGCTTCTCCGACGACGAGATGCACTGGCTCGAGGACCAGGTCGAATAGGGCCCAGATCCATAGGGCCCGAACCCTTAGGTCTGCGCGTCCGGATTGAGCTGGCTGCGGATGTGATCGAGCACCGGGCCGTAGATCGGATCCTCGAACTCCACCCCCACCACCTGACCCTCGCACCATCGCACGGTCGCCGGGATGGGGCCGATCGGGCCGACCCGAATGGTGATCTGCACGCCGGGAGTCAGCCGCCCGAACTTGTCGAAGAACCGGCACCCGCCCTCCGATATGTCGAGCACGCTGACATCCTTGGGCACCCCCGTGCCGGTGCGATAGCGGCCCTCGACCGCAACGCCGTGGCGATCCTCCCGCCTGATTTCCCTGTCGTGGGGGCCCATGCGCCGAACCTACGCGGGCGGGCGAGAGACGCAATAGGGTTTGGGGAAAAGCGACGCTGGGCCGAAAGCCGAAGGATCGGGCCGACTGCGCCCGTCCCGTCTCCGTCGCTCAGACTCCGACCAAAGTTTCATTTTCCCGGCCCACAAACGCACAAGGCCGCCCCCTTGCGGAGACGGCCTTGAGTGTTGGCGCGCCCGGAAGGATTCGAACCTCCGGCCCCCAGATTCGTAGTCTGGTGCTCTATCCAGCTGAGCTACGGGCGCGCTTGGAG
>CAMPIA010000093.1 GCA_946886175.1 uncultured Altererythrobacter sp. | reverse complement strand
GTCGCCCACCATGCCGCAGTGACCGGCGACACGGTCGGCGATCCCTACAAGGACACCGCCGGCCCGGCCGTGAACCCGATGATCAAGATCACCAACATCGTCGCGCTGCTGCTGCTCGCGGCGCTGGCGGCTGGCTGATCCATCGATCTTCGTAGCGCTTTCGGGGCGCGGGACCCGCCGGTTCCGCGCCCCGCTTCGTTAAACCTTCCTAAGCACTCGCCTGCTAGCTCCGCGCGAGCGGCACTATCGGCCGCGGATTGCGAAGGTTAACGCGTGGCCAGCGCTCCACTCGAACGCAGCGACCGGGCGGCGGCGATCCGTCATGCCGAGCCGCACGCGCGTGGGGGCCGGTTCGCGCTCATCGGCTGGCGCGACTTCGAGGACCATTTCACGCTCGCTGAATGGGGCGATCTCGCGCAGTCGGCGTGCGAACCCAATCCGTTCTGCGAGAGCTGGAACCTGCTGCCTGCACTCGGCCAGTTCTCGCGCTCGGGCGACGTCTCGCTGGCCGGAATGCGCGTCGACGGCGAGTTGTGCGGATTGATGCCGCTGGTCCGCTCGGCAAGCTATTACGGCTACCCCATCCCGCACGTGGGCAACTGGAGCCACGACAACCTGTTCGTCGGCAGCCCGCTCGTGCGCCGGGGCTGCGAGGAACTGTTCTGGCGCGAGCTGTTCGCCTGGGCCGACGCGCATGCAGGCGGCGCGCTGTTCCTCCACCTGGACCGGCTGGCCGAGGACGGGCCGCTGCTTGCCGCCCTCACCCGCATCGCCGATGATGAGGGGCGCGAATGCGCCGTAGTCCAGCGTGAGGAGCGCGCGCTGCTGTGCTCCGCGTCCGAACCCGAAGCCTATTTCGAAGCCTCGATGAGCGGCAAGAAGCGCAAGGAACTGCGCCGCCAGCACAAACGCCTGTCCGAAGAAGGCGAGTTGCGCTTCGAACGCCGCAGCGACGCCGAGGGTCTCGACCGCTGGATCGAGGCATTCCTCTCGCTCGAGCAGGCCGGGTGGAAGGGGCGCAACCAATCCGCGCTGGCCGACGATCCGCGCACCCGCGCATGGTTCGCCCAGACGCTCCACGGTGCGGCGACGCATGGGCGGCTCGAACGCCTGTCGCTCGATCTCGACGGCACGCCGATCGCCATGCTCGCCAATTTCGTCGCCCCGCCCGGTGCGTTCAGCTTCAAGACCGCGTTCGACGAGCGCTATGCGCGCTTTTCCCCCGGGGTGCTTCTCCAGCGCGAAAACCTCGACCTGCTCACGCGCGACGACGTGGCATGGTGCGACAGCTGTGCCGCCGCCGACCACCCGATGATCGAACGCATCTGGCGCGAGAAGCGCGCCATGGTGCGCATCAACGTTGCGATCGGCGGCAAACTGCGCCGCACGCTGTTCCACCAGGTCCTGCGCGCCGAACTGCGCAAGCAATCGAAGGGAGCGTAAGATGGGCGCCCACCCCGCCATCGCTGTGCCGGCCGCGGACGAGCGAGAGCAGGTGTTCGGCACCGATGCGCGCGCCGCCTTCGCCACCGCCTATCCCGAAATCCCGCATATCCTGCGCCATGGCCTCGCCTCGCACGACTTATTGACGCTGGACGCGCTGGCCGCGCTCGCGGGCCGCCTGCCCGAGCACTCGATCGAGTACAACCGCGGCGACGTGCCGATCGGGGTCGACGGCAAGCCGGGCGGCACCGGGCTGTCGATCGAGGACACCATTCGTCACATCGCACGCAGCAACAGCTGGGCGGTGCTCAAGAATGTCGAGCAGGCGCCGGAGTACGAGGCGCTGCTGCTCTCGCTGCTGGGCGAGCTGCGGCCCGGGATCGAGGCGCGGACAGGCGCGATGCTGCGCCCGCAGGCCTTCGTGTTCATCTCGAGCCCGAACGCCGTCACGCCGTATCACTTCGACCCGGAGCATAACATCCTGCTCCAGCTCGTCGGCCGCAAGACGATGACCCAGTTTCCCGCCGGCGATCCGCACTTCGCGCCCGATGCGATCCACGAATCCTATCATGCGGGCGGTGCGCGCGAGCTGACCTGGCGCGACGAACTCGCCGCCGGCGGGCGCGAGTTCGCGCTCGGCCCCGGCGAAGCGGTCTATGTGCCGGTGATGGCGCCGCACTTCGTACGCAACGGCTCCGAGAGCTCGATCTCGCTCTCGATCACCTGGCGCAGCGACTGGAGCTTCGCGGAGGCCGACGCGCGCGGGCTCAATCGCCTCCTGCGCCGCGCAGGGCTGACCCCTGCCGCGCCGGGGCGCTGGCCTGCGGCGAACGGGCCCAAGGCGCTTGCGTTCCGCGCGCTGCGGCGGCTCGGCATCGGCGATTGACCACAGCGTCGGCGCGCCGCAAAGCGCGCAGCATGACCGATCAGCCCAGCTCTGCAAGCCTCGTCGCCGACCTGGTGGCCCTGCTCACCGTCGAGCGGCAGGAAGAATTGACCTTCACCGGGCGTCCGCAAAAGGATGGCGTGGGGCGGGTCTTCGGCGGGCAGGTGATCGCACAGGCGCTCCAGGCCGCACAGCTCACCGCGCCCGAGGGCATGGCCGCGCACTCGCTCCATGCCTACTTTCTGCGCGGCGGGCGCGAGGGGCCGGCGATAGACTATCGCGTTGCAGCCGACTTCGACGGGCGCAGCTTCGCCAACCGGCGCGTGGTGGCGAGCCAGGAGGGCACGCCGATCCTCAACCTCACCGCCAGCTTCCAGCGGCCCGAGGCCGGTCTCGAGCACGACGACTATGCGATGCCCGATGTCGCGCCGCCCGAGGAGCTGACGCCCGACGCGGAGCAGCGGCGCAAGTTCCTCGCCGCTATGGGTGAGATCGGCGCGGCGCAGCGCGCGTTGATGACGCGCCCGCGGCCGATCGAGATGCGCACGGTCGACAGTCTGCACTGGATGAACAGCGATCCGCTCCCACCCCAGGCGCATAGCTGGTTCCGCACGGTCGCGCCGCTGCCCGACGATCCCGCGCTGCATCGCGCGGTGATCGCATACGCCAGCGACTATACGCTGCTCGGCACGAGCGCGCTGCCGCACGGGCTGAGCTGGGCGCGCGGCGAACTGGTGGGCGCGAGCCTCGACCATGCGCTGTGGTTTCATCGCGAGGCGCGGGCGGACGAATGGCTGCTCTACGCTACCGACAGCCCGTGGAGCGGTGGCGGACGGGGATACAATCGCGGCCGGATCTTCGATCGCGCAGGGAGGCTGGTCGCGAGCGTGGCGCAGGAAGGCATGATGCGGCGGCGGGTGGCGAAATCGGAGTGATTCGGGTGATTCGCCGGTTTGGTTGATGAAACACATGCGCCGCGGCGCCCGTTCGGTGGCCGCCCGCTCGATGCCCGGATTCCAGAGTCGCAGTGGTTCGCTGCAAACATAGCAGATGCCAGGCGTGTAGGAAAACGTAGCGTCAACAGCACGGTGATCGGCGGGATACACCGCAGCTTCGGACATAAAAAAAGGCCTCCTAGGAGGCCTTTTTCGTCATCGTAATTTTGCGGCTCTCAGCTGAAAAGCCATTCGTAAAACCAAGACCAACCCATGATTTCTCTCCTGCTGCGAAACTCGCAACAGGATTACGTTAACCATGCCTGTTTGTAAACTGTTAACCAAACCTATCGCGCAGGAGTGGGCTATCCTTCTGTAATGTGAGCATTTCCTGTAGTTGACTCAGCGCCATGGGGCGGCCGATGTAGTAGCCCTGCCCCAAATCGCAGCCCATCTCGCGCATCAGCGCATACGTCTCGCGGTCCTCGATCCCCTCCGCCACCGATGTCAGCCCCGCATCGCGGGCGAGCCGTATGACATTCGCCACGATCGCGCGCGCGGTTTCCGAACGGTGCACATCGGCGACGAACATCTGATCGACCTTGATCTCGTCGAACGGCAGCTCGAACATCGCTTCGAGGTTGGCGCTCGCCACCCCGAAATCGTCCATCGAGAAGCTCACACCCAGTTGCCTGATCTGCTCGAACACCCGGCGCGCGACGGAGAAGTCCTCGATACGCGCGGTTTCGGTCACCTCGATCGTCAGCTTCGCGGGATCGAGGGAATGTATCGCCAGATTCTTCTCGATCATCTCGGCGATCCGGCTGTCGACGAACTGGATTGCCGACACGTTGACCGACATTCGCGGATCGTGATCGCATTCGTGAAGCGACTGGACCGCAGCCAGGCTCTTGGACAGGACTCGCTTGGTCAGTTCGTCCAGCCGTCCGACGCGCTCGCACTGAAGGATGAATTGCGATGGCGGAATTTCGCCGCGCTCCTCGTCGACCCAGCGCGCCAGCGCCTCGACCCCGACGATGCGCCCGTCGCGCAGGTCAGCCTGCGGCTGAAGCTTTATCGAGATGCGATCCTCCGAAAGTGCGCTTTCGAGGCGCGACTGGAGCGAATAGTCCCATTCCTCGCTGTCGGCTGCGAAGTCCGAAATGACGAACACCGGCCGGTAGGCCTCGCGCGCCTGATCGGCGGCCGCGATGGCCGCGCTCAGCCGGCTGGAGATCGATTTTTCGTGCGACTGGTCGACGCCCATCGTCATCGACACATCGAGCACACGCTGCGAGACGGTGATCGACTGCGACGCTATCGCGCGCAAACCCTCGAGATGTTCCTCCAGATCCTGATATTCCCCGCTTTTCAGGATAAGGGCAAAGTACTTGCCGCCATCGTAGTAGATCGATGTGCGGCTTTCCCCGAGCGAGAGCCGCGACGACAACTGGCGCAGATAGCGCCCCTGATCGGCGCGCGTCAGCGTCGTGAACACGGCGTCGAGGCGTGCGATCTTGGCGACGACGATCGATGTATTGGCGGCGATGTGATCGCCGAAATCGCGCTGCAGGGCGCTGAAGTTGGGCAAATTGCTCCGAGGCTCGACGAACAGATGGCGGCGCTTGAAGTTCACCGTCGAACGCAGCACGGCATAGGCCAGACCCATGGTCAGGATCTCGGCGAAAAGCGTGCGAATCCCCAGGTACGCCGTCGCAACAATAAGGGCGACCATAGCGCCTGTCCAAACGACATAGAACGATCGTCTGAGGCGCGACCGGCGCAAGAGCAGCGAACCCACTACCAGACTGATGCCGAATACTCCGACCAACCAGGGCCAAAAGATCCCTTGCCCCGCCCCCCGCATGGCGGTTTCGGCAGCGGTAATGTGAACCAGACTCGAAGGGCCGAAACCCTGATTGGGAATTTTCACAATACGGGCATCACTGCCCGATGGGCCGAGAAGGACGGTCTTTCCGGTCAAGTTAACGGCTGCGCCACCGACTTCGCCGTCGAGCTGGCCGAGATCGTATCGCGGCACTGTATCGAGGTCGATCGTGTAGTCCGGGTAGATCGCCTCACGCGAATCGGCGCCGTCGGAGAGCACGGTCCAGAGCGACGGAAGTTTGCTACCGTTACTGGCGTGGCTCGAATCGATCCGCCACACGTAACCTAAAAAGTCGGTCAGATAGTCGCTGCTGACCACCTGCAGGCCCGACTCGAAGAACGGGTCGTTCCCTTGCGACGGTCTGCCGGGGACGAAATCCCGCCGGTCTGCCCGGGTCAGCACCACCTTGTCCGCAAGCCGCACGAGTTCACCGCGCAGCGCGGCGTCGAGCGACACACTCGCACTGCGCCGAACCGGCGTGTCGAGATAAATCTGCCTGGCACCCAATGAGTCGAGCTGACGGATCGCCAGGAGAAGCTGTTGGTTTTCTGCGGTGCTGGCGTTTGAAGCAGGCGCCTTTTCCACTTCGACGAACACTATTTCGCCGCTGGCTGGAAATTTGAACAGCTTCGATTGCGCCGACCATATCGCCATATCGACCGGGCGAAGAAGCGT
>CAMPIA010000092.1 GCA_946886175.1 uncultured Altererythrobacter sp. | reverse complement strand
TCACGCTGCTGACGCTCCGTGCCTGACAAGCGCCGGACCGTTCGAGTTCACGCGAAGACGCGAAGATGTCGTGCCTGCGGCCAAGCCGCCTTCATCAACCACCGTCGCCGCCAAGGACGAACCATCGTATATGTCAGTGCGCCTGCGGCGCGGATCCACATCTTCGCGTCTTCGCGTGAGAATCCTCACCCTCCCGGCCGCTCGAGAAATTGCGGCGTCAGGCGCCGCCGATCTGGAGGAAGCGTTCTTCGCGCATGCGCTTGATCTGGGTGGGCGCGAGGTCGGCCAGCGCGTCGAGCTCCTCGCCGATCACCTGGGCGAGCGCCTTGGCGGTGGCGATCGGATCGCGGTGCGCGCCGCCCACCGGTTCGGGCACGATGCGGTCGATCACCCCGAGCCGCTCGAGATGCTGCGCGGTCACCTTCATCGCCTCGGCCGCGTCGGGCGCCTTGTCGGCGGTGCGCCACAGGATCGAGGCGCAACCTTCGGGCGAGATCACCGAATAGACCGCGTGTTCGAGCATCAGCACCCGCTCCGCGCTCGCCAGCGCCACCGCGCCGCCCGATCCGCCCTCGCCCACGATCGTCGCCACCATCGGCACCGGCAGCGCCAGGCACGCCTCGGTCGAACGGGCGATCGCCTCGGCCTGGCCGCGCTCTTCCGCCTCGACCCCTGGGAACGCGCCCGAAGTGTCGACCAGCGTCACCACCGGCAATCCGAAGCGCCCCGCCATCTCCATCAGGCGGATCGCCTTGCGATACCCCTCGGGCTTGCCCATGCCGAAATTGTGCCGCAGCCGCGTCTCGGTGTCGTGGCCCTTCTCGTGCCCGATCAGCATGACGCGCCGCCCGTCGAGCCGGGCGAAGCCGCCGAGGATCGCCTCGTCCTCGCCGTAACAGCGGTCGCCGCCCAGCGGGATGAATTCCTCGAACGCATGCGCGACGAAATCGCGGAAGTGCGGCCGCGACGGATGCCGCGCGACTTGCGTCTTCTGCCACGGGGTGAGCGCGGCGTAAGTGCTGACCAAAAGATCGGCGCTCTTCGCCTCGAGCCGGACGAGTTCGCCCGAGATGTCGACGTCGTCACCTTCGGCTGCGGTGCGCAGCTCGGCGATGCGCGCTTCGAGCTGCGCGACCGGCTTCTCGAATTCGAGATAGGAAATCATCGCGCCGCGTTAGGGCTCGGATCGGCGAACGGCAAGGGGATGCCGTTCGTTGACCAGTGCGACCAGCCGCGCGCTGTCGACATGGGTGTAGATCTGCGTCGTCGCGATATCGGCGTGGCCGAGCAGCGTCTGGAGCACGCGCAAGTCCGCCCCGCCCTCCAGCAGGTGCGTGGCGAAGGCGTGGCGCAGGACGTGCGGACTGACCTTCTCCGGAGCGAGCCCGGCGCGCGCTGCAAGCTCCTTGAGCAGCTGGAACAGGCGTACGCGCGTCAGGTGCTTGCCCCCGCGCGAGGGAAACAGGTGCTTGCCGTTTGCCGGGCGCAGCGCCATCCAGCGCGACAGCGCCGCCCTCGCGCGGCCGCTCACCGGGACCATCCGCGCCTGACCGCCCTTGCCGATGACGGTCAGGAACGGCGCGTCGCGCGGCGCGGCGGCAAGCGGCAGCGAGACCAGCTCGGTCGCGCGCAGGCCCGACCCGTAGAGCAACTCGAGCAGCGCGAGCAGGCGCACCGTACGCGGGGCGTCGCCTTCGGCTTCCTCTTCGGCGCGGGAAAACAGCGCTTCGATTTCATTGTGGGAAAGGATCTTCGGCAGCGGGCGGCGCGCGGCCGGCCGCGGCAGCGCGGGTGAAGGATCGTCCGCCCGCACGCCCTCGTCGACGAGAAAGCCGTAGAACTGACGCAAGGCGGAGGACTTGCGCGCAACGCTGGAAGGGGCAAGCGCGGCCCATGCCTGCCCGAGACGCGCGAGATCGGCCTTTCCGGCCTGGTCGAGCGGCCCGATCGCTTCCTCCGCCCCTTCGAGGTCGCGGCGATAGGCCGCCAGCGTGTTCGCCGCGGCCCCGCGCTCGGCGGACAGCATCTCGAGGAAGTCTTCGATCGGGGCCATCGGGACCGACCTAACCCCGCGCCACGGCCTCCGCCGCGATCATCCGCGCTTCGGCCGAGAGGCCCACGCGGTTCAATGCCGAGACGATGTGGAACAGGTGCCGCGCGGTCATCCGGTCCCACCCTTCGCCCTGCATCCCGAGCCCGGCGAGCAGAGCGACCAGCGCGGCGTTGTCGACATCGGCCGCGCGCTCGATCGTGCGGGTCCACTTGGTTTCGCGCGCGAGGTCGATCCCGACTTCGCTGGAATAGGCGGCCAGCGCGCCGGATTCGATCCGCCCCAGCCCCGCGAGCCCGGCGAGCAGGAACCGCGACTTGCGCTTGCCCGCGCTGCCGTCGGCCTCGACGAAGCTGCCGAGTGGCCCGCCCGAAACCGCGTTCTGCCGGCTCGGCTGCGCCAGCGCCAGCAGCGCCCAGCCCGCGCTTCCTTCCTCGACCACCGGAGCCCACTCCATCGCGTCGCGATCGAGCCCCGCGGCGAGCATCGAGGCGATCAGGCGCGGGGCGGCTTCGGCGTATTCATCGCTCGGGGTCATGCGCGCGGCGGCGTATGCGGTCAGCACCATGCGGCCGTAACCGCCCGCGCCGCCGCTCCAGACATCCTCCATCGCCGCGAGGCGCGTGGCGGGCGCGTCGCCGACATAGGCTTCGCGCAGGCTCGCCGCGGTCGTCGCGGCCTGGCCTTCGAGCCCCTCTTCAGTGAATATCTGGCTGTAGAGATCGACCATCGCCGAGGCCGAGAGGATGCCCTCGCGCGCCGCCCGGTCCGCACCCGGCGCGCGCGCGGCGGGCGCGAGCATCGGCGCGGTCGCGGAGACGCGCTGGTAATATGGCTCGGGATCGGCGAGCAGGTTGTCGGGAATTTCCGCGCCGAGCGCAGTGGCGAGCGCATAGCGCCACGGGGTGATCTCCTCGACCGTGTCCCATTCGAGGTTGACCGCGCGCCGCCCGTTGCCCGCCGCGCCGGCATAGCGCTGCGCCAGCAGAACGTCGATCGCGGGCGCGGTGCCGCGCGAGAGTGCGCGGTTGAGGTCGGTCCCCGCGCGCACGCCCTGCCCGGCGAAGGCCGCGCAGATCGAACGCCAGAGCTGCCAGCGCGCCTCGTCGCGGTCGCTGCCCTGGAGCTGGACCGCCGGGCACGCGCCGGTGATATCGGCGGTCGCGACATAGGCATCGAGCGCGGCGTCGGTCAGCGCGGCGTTCCAGTTGCTGGTGTCGACATCCTGCACGATCGCGCGCGCGGCGGTGTATTCGCCGATAGAGTTGAGCGTCGCGGCACGCATCGCGGCGAAATCGACCGGGTCCATCCCCTCGGGCGCGGCGAGGCGGCTCGCGAGCGCGCGGCGCAGCAGGATATGGCCCCAGCGCGACACCAGCGGCCCGCGCGTACCCGCGATCGCGGCGCGCACCAGCGAGGCCGGCTGTGCGGCGAGCGAGGCGGCGGCGAACCCGCCTTCGCCGGGTCCGATCAGACCGACCCGGGCGAGCGAGCGGCGCGCCGCGGCGGGAATGTCGAACTTCGGCTTGAGACCGAGCAACTCGTCGAGCTCGTCGGTGTCCATCGCCTCGAGTTCTTCGAGCGAAGGCAGATCGTCGGGCAGTTCGATGCCGGCGAGCGGATCGCTTTCGTCGGCCCCGGGAAGATCCTGGATCACCGGCACGCTGGTCGCCGTGGGCGCGGGCGCATCGCCGGTGGCGGTCGGCCGCGGCGTGGGCGTCGGGCTCGGCGCGGGGGCCGGCTCGTCGAACCCGGGCGGGAGCAGCGATTCGGGCGAGCCCTGCGCGAGCACGAAGGTCGAACTGAGCGCGAGCGCGGCTGCCCCGCCAGCGAGGACGAGCTTTCTCATTCGGCGGTCTCCGGCAGTGCGACCGGTTCGGAGATCGGCCGCAAAGGCTCTTCGCCGCCGTCGATCCACGCATAGACCAGCAGCGCGACGATCAGCGCCACGACCACTCCTGCGATACGCCTGCCCGTCATCGCCAACCCAGCCGACCCTTCGAATAATCCTGCATAGTTGCGCGGGCCCTACCCCATCTATAGGCCGGGCGGCAATGACCCAGCAGGCCGAGACCCTGAGCGACGCCGAGATCGCCCGCATCGCGCGCCGTATCGATCGGCCGGTGGCGCTCGTCGGACTGATGGGCGCGGGCAAGTCGACCGTCGGGCGCAAGCTCGCCGCGTTGCTCGGCACCGACTTCATCGACGCCGACGAGGCGATCGAGCGCGCCGCGCAACTGAGCGTTTCCGATATTTTCGAGCAGTTCGGCGAACCCTATTTCCGCGACGGCGAGCGGCGCGTGATCGCGCGGCTGATCGAGGAACGCCACGGCGTGATCGCGACCGGCGGCGGCGCGTTCGTCAACGATCAGACCCGCGCGCTGATCCTCGACCGGGCGATCGCGGTGTGGATCGATTGCAAGGTGGATACCCTGGTCGAACGGACCGCGCGGCGCAACGTTCGCCCGTTGCTGCAGGGCGGCGACCCGCGCGAAATCCTGACCCGGCTGAGCCGCGAGCGCGAGCCATTCTACGCCCAGGCGCCGATCCGGATCGCGGGCGAGGACGGGCCGCACCTCGACACCGCGATAGCGATCATCGAAGCGATCGATCGATGGCTCTAGTCCCGGTGGAGCTCGGCGGGCGCTCCTACGAAGTCCGCATCGCCAGAGGCTTGCTGCACGATGCTGCACAGCATTGCGCGCCGCTGCTGCGCAAGGACACGGTCCAGATCGTGACCGACGAGAACGTGGCGGCCGCCTGGCGCGAACCCGTCGCCGCCTCGTTCGCCGCGCAGGGGATCGCCGCGCACTGGCTGGTGCTGCCCCCCGGCGAAGGCAGCAAGAGCTGGGGCACGCTCGCGCGGGTTACCGACTGGCTGCTCGCCGAACAGGTCGAACGCGGCGATCACGTGCTGGCGCTGGGCGGCGGGGTGATCGGCGATCTCGTCGGCTTCGCCGCCGCGATCCTCAAGCGCGGGTGCAAGTTCATCCAGCTCCCGACCACGCTGCTCGCGCAAGTCGACAGCTCGGTCGGCGGCAAGACCGCGATCAACACCACCGCGGGCAAGAACCTGGTCGGGGCGTTCCACCAGCCCTCGCTGGTGCTCGCCGATCTCGACGCACTCGCCACCCTGCCCGAGCGCGAGATGCGCGCCGGCTATGCCGAAGTGCTCAAGTACGGCGTGCTCGGCGACGCGGAATTCTTCGACTGGCTGGCGGACAACGGGCCCGCCGTGCTCGCCCGCGAAGACGCGCCGCTCGAACATGCCGTGGCCGCCAGCGTCGCGGCCAAGGCGCGGATCGTGGCGGAGGACGAGCGCGAGACCGCCGACCGGCGCGCGCTGCTCAATCTCGGGCACACCTTCGGCCACGCGCTCGAGGCCGAGACCGGCTTTTCCGACCGGCTGCTTCACGGCGAGGGCGTCGCGCTCGGCATGGTGCTCGCCGCACGCTATTCGGCCCGGGCTCGGGCTGATCGGCGATGGCGAGACCGAACGCGTCACCCACGCGGTCGATGCGGCCGGGCTGCCGAGCGAGATCGCCGCGCTCGGCCTCGACTGCGATGGTCGGCGGCTGGCAGAACACATGTTGCACGACAAGAAAATGGACGCAGGCACGCTGCCGTTCGTCCTGCTGCGCGGCATCGGCGCGGCCTTCATGGCGCGCGACGTGGTGTTGGCAGACGTCGCCGATTTCCTCGACGAGGAACTGCAAGCGCATTAACCTGCCTGCATGACCACGTTCGTCGACCTCTCGATCCCGATCACGAACGAGGTGATCTCCGACCCCGAGGTGATGCGGCCGAAGATCACCTACATGACG